>NZ_JATABI010000020.1:0-53614 GCF_036533795.1 Vibrio sp. M250220
CTCTCGCCTCTCGCCTCTCGCCTCTCGCCTCTCGCCTCTCGCCTCTCGCCTCTCGCCTCTCGCCTCTCGCCTCTCGCCTGCCCCTTGAATTTCCAATCCCTAAACCTCATATAATCTCTAACATTGAGATTAAAATAACTATGAGGCCCTGCTCGTGACTACCATTGTATCTGTACGTCGTAATAACAAAGTCGTCATCGCTGGTGATGGCCAAGTATCACTAGGTAACACCGTGATGAAAGGCAATGCACGAAAAGTGCGTCGTCTGTACAACAACAAAGTGCTAGCTGGCTTTGCGGGCGGTACTGCAGATGCCTTTACGCTGTTTGAAAAGTTTGAAAGTAAACTGCAAATGCATCAGGGTCATCTAACTAAAGCTGCGGTAGAGTTAGCGAAAGATTGGCGAAGTGACCGTGCCCTACGCAAACTGGAAGCTCTATTGGCTGTTGCTGATGAAACGGCTTCTTTGATCATTACTGGTAACGGTGATGTTGTTCAGCCAGAAAACGATCTGATCGCAATTGGTTCGGGCGGTAACTTTGCTCAGGCTGCGGCTACAGCTCTGCTAGAAAATACAGAATTAGATGCTCGTGAAATCGCAGAAAAGTCACTCAAGATTGCAGGTGATATCTGTGTGTTTACGAACCATTACCACACTATTGAAGAACTAGAAATTCCAGCTCAACAAGCAGCTGAATAACCAAAGATAGTGGCTAACTAATTTAAGGAAAAGATTATGTCTGAAATGACACCTCGCGAAATCGTCCATGAACTTAACCGCCATATCATTGGTCAGGACAAAGCTAAGCGATCGGTAGCGATTGCATTACGTAACCGCTGGCGTCGCATGCAGCTTGATGAAAGCCTGCGTGTAGAAGTGACACCGAAGAACATTCTGATGATTGGTCCAACGGGTGTGGGTAAAACTGAAATTGCCCGCCGTCTTGCGAAGTTGGCGAACGCACCTTTCATTAAAGTTGAAGCGACAAAATTTACCGAAGTAGGTTATGTCGGTAAAGAAGTCGAAACCATCATCCGTGACCTAACGGACGTGGCGATTAAGATGACTCATCAACAGGCAATGGAAAAAGTGAAATTCCGTGCCGAGGAGCAGGCTGAAGAGCGTATTCTTGACGCACTGCTACCGCCAGCGCGTGATGCTTGGGGGCAAAATGAGCAGCATGACGAAACTTCGTCTAACACGCGTCAGGTTTTCCGTAAAAAACTACGTGAAGGGCAGCTAGACGATAAAGAGATCGAGATCGATGTCGCAGCACCACAAATGGGTGTTGAAATTATGGCGCCTCCTGGCATGGAAGAGATGACGAATCAGCTGCAAGGCATGTTCCAGAATCTAGCCGGTGATACGAAGAAAAAGCGTAAGCTCAAAATCAAAGATGCGATGAAAGCTTTAACTGAGGAAGAAGCGGCCAAGCTTGTTAATCAAGAAGAGCTAAAGGAGCAGGCGATTTTCAACGTAGAAAACAACGGTATCGTATTTATCGATGAAATCGACAAGATCTGTAAACGTGGTGAGAGCTCGGGTCCAGATGTTTCTCGTGAAGGTGTTCAACGCGATCTCCTACCATTGATTGAAGGCAGTACGGTTTCAACCAAGCACGGTATGGTTAAGACAGACCACATTCTGTTTGTTGCTTCAGGGGCATTCCAAGTGGCAAGACCTTCAGATTTAATCCCTGAACTTCAAGGTCGTCTGCCTATTCGAGTGGAACTTGAAGCGCTGTCTAGCGATGACTTCAAACGTATCCTAACTGAGCCTAAAGCGTCTCTGACGGAGCAATACGCTGCGCTGATGAAGACAGAAGATGTCGACATCGAGTTTACGGAAGAGGGGATCATTCAAATTGCACAAGCAGCATGGACAGTGAATGAAAGAACTGAAAATATCGGTGCGCGCCGTCTACATACTGTGATGGAGCGATTAATGGATGAGATCTCATTCGAAGCGACCGATAAAGCGGGCTCCAAGCTAACGATTGATGCCGAATATGTGAAAGCGAAACTTGGTGAAACAATCGAAGATGAAGATCTAAGCCGCTTTATTCTTTAATTGAGCCACATAAAAAAGCCCGCTAACTGAGCGGGCTTTTACTTTGAGTGCTTGTTAAAGCATAAAGATAAAAATGACAGCTAGAGCAGAAATAAGACCTGCAAACGCGTAGCACGCAACTTTACCAACAATACCTGTATGGAATTTAAGATCGTGCATGCCGTGGTGAACACGGTGCATCGCATGCCACATTGGTAGTGCCAGTGTCGCGATGATAAATAGCGCGCCAATGATGCTGGTTGCAAAGTCTACAACACGTTCATAGCTTAGCGCGTCAGCACTGATCACACCGAGCGGTACCAGTACACCTAGCACCAAAATTGTGATTGGTGTGATCATTGCGAACCAAGTACCGCCTGCGCCAAACAGACCCCACCAGATTGGCTCATCAGAACGTTTAGGTGCTCTATCTACAGAGAAATTCGGTTTCATCGTTAAAGCTCCTTAAACCACGATCAAGACAATAAGTGAGATGAAAGCTACCGCCGCCCACTGAGTCAGTACAATGATCTTCTTATCGACAAGTTTACCTTTCAAGCGAATCGGCATTACTTGCGGCATCATACTGAAGAAGGTTTGAGCATGCAGTAGGCTGCCCGCTAGCGCCACGATGTTAATCGCGACGACTACTGGATTCGCCATAAAATCAAGCCAAGTTTGCCAAGCGTCAGGGCCTTTTACCAATGAACCTAAACCAACGGTTAGGAATAGAGTAAACAGGATTAGAGGCAATACAGTTGCTTCACGAAGCATGTAGAAGCGGTAAAAAGGATGATCTTTCCACCAAGTGCGTTTTACTTCACGAACGTAAGGTTTACGGTTACTCATCCTTATGCCTCCTCTGCTGTTTTCGCTGGTGTACCATCAGGCTTCAACATCGCAATAACGAAATCCATCGAAGATTCGACTTTACCTTGGTTCACTGCCGCGGCAGGGTCAACGCTCTTAGGACAAACTTCAGAACAATAACCAACAAAGGTACAGCCCCAAGCGCCGTTTTCGCCATTGATGAGTGCCATACGTTCAGCTTTACCGTTGTCACGGCTATCGAGGTTATAGCGGTGAGCAAGCGTTAGTGCTGCTGGACCAATGAACTCTGGGTTTAGACCAAATTGAGGACACGCGGCATAACATAGACCACAGTTGATACAACCAGCGAACTGCTTGTACTTCGCCATTTGTTCAGGAGTCTGGATGTTAGTCCCATCTTCTGGCTTGCGGTCGTTACCGATAATGTATGGTTTGATCGCTTCAAGGCGCTCAATGAACGGCGTCATATCAACGATAAGATCTTTCTCAATCGGGAAGTTCGCTAGTGGTTCAATCTTCACACCGTTCGGGTAGTCACGCAAGAAGCTCTTACACGCTAGCTTAGGTACACCGTTTACCATGATGCCGCATGAACCACAGATAGCCATACGACAAGACCAGCGGTATGACAGATCTTTGTCTAGGTTATCTTTGATGTAGCCTAGCGCATCAAGCGTAGACATGGTTTCATCAAACGGTACTTCAAAGGTTTGAAAGTGCGGCTCTGCGTCATGCTCAGGGTCATAGCGCAGAATCTCGACTTTTTGGATGCGATTGCCTGACATTATGCTTGCTCCTCTGCATTCTTCTCTGCTGCTTTAGCTGCTTCTTCAGCCGCTGCTTTCTCTGCTGCTTCACCGTATAGACGAGCTTTTGGCTGTGACTTAGTGATTGTCACTGTGCTGTAGTCGATTTCAGGTGCTGCATCTTCTTTGTAGAAGGCCAGAGAGTGCTTGAGGAAGTTTACATCGTCACGCTCCGTACAACCATCATCTAGACGCTGGTGGGCACCACGAGACTCTTTACGTAAGATTGCTGAGTGAACCATAGCTTCTGCTACTTCTAGGCCATAACCCACTTCGATAGCGTATAGAAGGTCAGTGTTAAACACTTTGCCCTTATCTTTGATGCTGATGCGCTTGTAACGCTCTTTTAGTTCAGTGATTTTGTCGATCGTCGCTTGCATCAGATCTTCTTGGCGGTAGATACCACAGCCCGCTTCCATGGTGTGACCCATTTCAGTACGGATTGTTGCCCAGTTCTCATCACCTTCTTGGTTCATCAGAGCGGCAATACGTTCTTCAACCGCTTTAACTTGAGCTGCGATGGACTCTTCGTTCCAGCCTTTGAATTCAGCCGCACGTTTCACAGCTTGCTCACCCGCTACACGACCGAATACCACAAACTCAGCCAGTGAGTTTGAACCTAAACGGTTCGCACCATGCAGACCTACAGACGCACACTCACCGACGGCGAACAGACCTTTAATGCGTGTTTCACATTCGCCGTTAGTCTCAATACCACCCATGGTGTAGTGCACGGTTGGACGAATTGGGATTGGTTCTTTTGCTGGGTCTACGTTTACGTAAGCTTTAGCCAGTTCACAGATGAACGGTAGACGTTCTTGAAGGTACTCTTCACCCAAGTGGCGAAGGTCTAGGTGCACCACGTCACCCAGAGGGTGCTTGATGGTGTTGCCTTTTTGTTGTTCATGCCAGAAAGCTTGAGAAACTTTGTCACGTGGACCCAGTTCCATGTATTTGTTCTTCGGTTGACCAACTGGAGTCTCAGGTCCCATACCGTAATCTTGTAGGTAACGGTAGCCGTTCTTGTTAACGATAATACCGCCTTCACCACGACAGCCTTCCGTCATTAGGATGCCTGTACCTGGTAGACCGGTTGGGTGGTATTGAACGAACTCCATATCACGTAGAGGTACGCCGTGGCGGTAAGCCATTGCCATACCATCACCCGTAACGATACCGCCGTTCGTATTACAGTGGTAAACGCGGCCAGCCCCACCAGTAGCTAGAACAACCGATTTGGCTTTGATCGTAACCAATTCACCTTCTGACATGTGAATCGCGATAAGACCCTGAACCTCGCCTTCATCGACAAGAAGGTCTACCACAAAATATTCATCAAAACGTTTGATGTTTTGGTACTTCATCGAGGTTTGGAACAAAGTGTGAAGCATATGGAAGCCAGTCTTATCGGCAGCAAACCATGTACGTTCAACCTTCATACCGCCAAAGCGACGAACGTTAACTTCACCGTTCTCTTTTCGGCTCCATGGGCAGCCCCACTGTTCCATTTGAATCATTTCGCGAGTTGCGTTCTTCACGAAGTACTCAACAACATCCTGTTCACAAAGCCAGTCACCACCACCAACGGTATCGTTGAAATGGTTGTCTAGGCTATCTTCATCCTTGATAACTGCGGCTGAGCCACCTTCTGCAGCGACCGTATGGGAACGCATTGGATAAACTTTAGAAATCAGTGCAACTTCTAAGTCAGGGTTTGCTTCAGCTGCTGCAATAGCAGTGCGAAGACCAGCGCCGCCTGCGCCGATCACTGCGATATCTGTGGTGATAATTTGCACAGTTATCCTCCAGTGTGAAAATGCGGAATAGTCCGCTTGTTATAATTAATTGGGGAATGCCCCAAAAGTGGTAGGGCTAGTGTAGAAGAGCTACATGGCAGAAAAATTGATGTATTTGGGTTTTTGCTCCGGTAATGCATATAAGAGCATAAAATTTATAGGTTATGTGATTGCAATCACGGCAAAGAAGGTTTGCTCTTCTTAGATTGCACCGTGTTTTGTTAAATGACTGTTGCATAACATTTGATTGATTGATAACAGGCTGGCGGCGAATGTTTTCTGTGCTGTAATACGACAAATGCTTGCTTCAAAAATAAGCAGAGTGGTGTGTTGTGCAGAGTACAAATGTCGACGTTTATTGCTAGGAAAAGTCGGATAAACTTGATACTTTCTCGCCAGATTAACCCAAAGAGAGTTTTCCAATGAACCACGACTGGCAGCCAACTGCTTCAATTGAACAGCTTCGTCAACGTGCTGATCTAGTGAGTCAGATTCGTCAATTCTTTAGTGCCCGAGATGTATTGGAAGTCGATACACCCGCGATGAGTCATGCCACCGTCACCGATATTCATCTGCATACTTTTCAAACAGAGTTTGTCGGCCCTGGTTATGCCGATGGTAGCAAACTCTATTTTATGACCAGTCCAGAATTTCACATGAAACGCCTACTGGCAGCGGGTAGTGGCTGTATCTATCAGATTAATAAAGCTTTTCGCAATGAAGAAAATGGTCGTTACCATAATCCGGAGTTTACTATGCTGGAGTGGTATCGCGTGGGTTTTGACCACCATAAATTGATGGATGAGATGGACGATTTGCTACAACTTGTTCTCAAATGTGGCCAAGCTGAGCGCATGACCTACCAGCAAGCCTTCATCAATGTACTTGGAGTGTGCCCTTTAGAAAGTACGATGGGTGATCTGAAGGAGGTTGCAGCCAAGTTGGGTTTAAGGGATATCGCTGAACCAGAACAGGATAGGGATACGCTTCTCCAACTGCTGTTCAGTGTGGGTGTGGAAGCTAAGATTGGCCAAAATGTCCCTGCTTTTGTTTACGATTTTCCAGCGTCACAAGCGGCATTGGCAAAAATCAATGCGGAAGATCCAAGAGTGGCGGATCGTTTCGAGGTTTACTTTAAAGGTATCGAACTGGCGAATGGCTTCCATGAGCTCGACAATCCGAGTGAACAACTAAAACGCTTCGAATCAGACAATGCTAAGCGAATAGAGATGGGGCTCAGCCCACAGCCGATCGACTACCATCTTATTGCCGCTCTGAAATCGGGGCTGCCAGAATGTGCTGGAGTCGCCTTAGGCATTGATCGCTTAATTATGCTTGCGATCAGCTGTGATCATATTGATCAGGTGACGGCATTTCCGTTTCCAATTGCGTAGCGAAAAGTGCAACAGATTCTTATTCTGAGTGTAATTGGCTCGCTTAGGCATCTTAACCTCGCTATACTTCCAATCTGAATTTTTAGCCTAGGGCAGTCACACATTGTTGGAAATGTGGGCGGTTCTATCATCAAAGAGCACAGGACATGCAAGAGTACATCGCATTTTTTCAAGAGAACATGATTCTATCTTTGGTATGGGTGGGTCTATTAGTCGCCCTTATCATGAACATTGTTAAATCATCTACTGCCGCTTACAAAGAGATTACAGCTGCACAAACGACACAACTTATGAACCGTGAAAATGGTGTAGTTGTTGATATTCGTAGTAAAGATGAGTACCGCAAAGGGCATATTACGGATGCAGTTCACATTTTGCCGTCTGATATCAAGGTTGGTAACTTGGGTAGCCTTGAAAGCCACAAATCCGCCCCAATCATTGTAGTATGCAAGACAGGTCAAACGGCTCAAGAGAGTGCTAATCTTCTTGCCAAAGCAGGCTTTGAAAACGTCAACCTGCTTAAAAATGGTTTGATTGCTTGGAGTGAAGCCAACATGCCTTTGGTTAAAGGTAAAAAGTAAATTAACTCGCTAATACCTTAAACGCTGATTGAAAAATCAGCGTTTGTCTTAGAGAGATGTGAACAGTTCCACGAAAATCATTGGAAACCTAGTCATTCCCAACTCTCTCGGTTAACCTCCAAGCAGATATTTTATTGCAGGATTAAAGGATTTTTTAAAATGGCTGAAGCAGCACCACAACAAGAAGCGCAAAACTTCGCAATCCAACGCATCTTCCTTAAAGATGTTTCTTTTGAAGCTCCAAACTCACCTAGCATGTTCCAAAAAGACTGGAACCCAGATGTTAAACTGGATCTAGATACTCAAAGCCGTGAACTTGGTGAAGGTGTTTATGAAGTGGTTCTTCGTCTAACAGTGACAGTGAAGAACGCAGAAGAAACAGCGTTCCTATGTGAAGTTCAGCAAGGTGGTATTTTCACTGCTGAGAAAATGGAAGCAGGCCAGCTAGCACATTGTTTAGGTGCATTCTGCCCGAACATCCTATTCCCATATGCGCGTGAGACGATCTCAAGCTTAGTCGTTAAAGGTACGTTCCCTCAACTAAACTTAGCACCAGTTAACTTTGACGCTCTGTTTATGAACTACCTACAGCAGCAAGCTCAGCAAGAAGGCCAAGCTGAAGCATAATCAGTGAGACCTCTGATCAGTCAGAGGTATGGTATAAAATGCACAGAGTGTCTTGCACAAGATACGATGTGCATTTTTTGTTTTAAGTGCCAGTTACTGGGTTTTTGTTACTAATTTCTAAACGCTAGAGAGTAGTAACAAGATTCTAGTCAACCTAATGACAATCAGGCGGAACAATGAAAGACAACACCAACAATGCTTACGGTAAAGAAATTGCAATGACAGTCCTAGGTGCTGGCTCATACGGCACTTCACTTGCAATTTCACTCGCGCGAAATGGTGCGAACGTAATCATTTGGGGCCACGAACCAGAACATATGGCTCGTCTAGAAGCCGACCGAGCTAATCACGAGTTTTTACCTGGGATTGAATTCCCAGATTCACTGATCGTTGAATCCGATTTAAAAAAAGCGGTTCAAGCGAGTCGCGATCTTTTGGTGGTCGTTCCAAGCCATGTGTTTGGTATTGTGCTGAATAACGTCAAGCCATACCTGCGTGAAGACTCTCGAATTTGCTGGGCGACGAAAGGTTTGGAGCCAGAAACGGGTCGGCTACTTAAAGATGTAGCAAATGAAGCGCTTGGTGAAGGGTACTCGTTAGCAGTCCTTTCAGGTCCTACCTTTGCTAAAGAGTTGGCGATGGGAATGCCGACTGCCATTTCTGTGGCTTCTCCTGATGCTGATTTTGTTATCGATCTTCAAGAGAAAATTCATTGCAGTAAGACGTTTCGAGTTTATGCCAACAGTGACTTTATCGGCATGCAATTAGGTGGTGCGGTTAAGAACGTGATTGCGATTGGTGCAGGCATGTCTGATGGTATCGGCTTTGGTGCCAATGCGCGTACAGCACTCATCACCCGTGGTCTTGCTGAAATGACACGTCTTGGTGCTGCGCTAGGTGCTCAACCAGAAACCTTTATGGGTATGGCTGGTCTTGGTGATCTTGTTCTGACCTGTACCGATAACCAGTCGCGCAACCGTCGCTTTGGTTTAGCGTTAGGTCAGGGTAAAGATGTCGATACGGCACAGCAAGAAATTGGTCAAGTAGTGGAAGGTTACCGCAATACCAAGGAGGTCTACCTATTGGCTGAGCGTATGGGCGTAGAGATGCCGATTGTTGACCAAATTTATCAAGTATTGTATCAAGGAAAGGATGCCAACTTGGCGGCCAAAGATTTACTTGCCCGAGATAAGAAAGCGGAAGCATAAGAGAACGACAGCAACACTGGATTTGTATCTAGATACTAGGGATTCAGTTCTAGGAAACGACATGAAACAATGTGAGAAACAGAAGGTATGGCACACCATTGTGAAGGAAGCACGTGAGCTTTCTGAGCAAGAGCCAATGTTAGCCAGCTTTTATCATGCGACTATTATTAAGCATGATAGCCTAAGCGCAGCGCTTAGCTATATTTTGGCAAACAAGCTAAATACGGCTTCTATGCCTGCAATGGCGGTTAGGGAAGTGGTAGAAGAAGCGTTGAATGCTGATCCGAGTATCAGCTCAGCAGCGGCCTGTGATATCTGCGCTACTGTTACTCGAGATCCTGCTGTTGCTATGTACTCAATGCCACTGCTCTATTTAAAAGGCTACCACGCGCTTCAGGGGTATCGAGTTGCCAACTGGCTATGGAAGCAGGGGCGTATCGCTTTAGCAACCTATCTACAAAATCAAATTTCTGTTGCGTGTCAGGTTGATATCCACCCAGCGGCTAAGATTGGCTATGGCATCATGCTTGACCATGCCACTGGGATCGTCATTGGTGAAACAGCTGTTGTTGAGAACGATGTGTCGATTCTTCAGGATGTTACGTTGGGCGGGACAGGTAAAGAGTGTGGCGATCGCCATCCTAAAATCCGTGAAGGTGTCATGATTGGTGCGGGTGCCAAAATACTGGGTAATATTGAAGTGGGCGAAGGGGCGAAGATTGGTTCTTGCTCGGTCGTGCTTCAACCAGTGCCAGCCCATACAACCGTTGCTGGTGTACCTGCTAAGATTGTGGGTCGCCCAACAACCGATAAACCGTCGTTGGATATGGATCAGCAATTTAACGGCAAGTCGCAAAGTTTTATCGGTGGCGATGGGATATAGCGTTAAGAACGCTTCGTTCCGAGTTTGGGCTTGATTAATTAAATTTTAAAGAAAAGGGTTGGCACTAGGTGCCAACCCTTAAATTTTTCTCACTTCTCGGTTACGCTAGCGTATCCAATTCAGTCAGTACTTCTTGAGCCCACTCAACCCATGCTTGGCGAATCAGTAGGTTTCTGCGAAGCGTTAGACGCTCTAGACGTTGCTGCTTATCAAGTGTTGATGGCGTTGAGTAGTAAGCGTTTTCAATCTCTTGATAGTGAGCAACGAGCTTACGTGACTCTTCAACAAGTTCACCTAGCTGGGTACGGAATGGCGCAGAAGGTTGCACGGCACAAGCCATCAGCTTTGCAGAGAACTCGTCACGAACCGTTGGGTGTGCGGTTGGTTGGTCGAACCATTCACCAAGAGTGGTGCGGCCCGAATCAGTAATTGAGTAAACCTTACGGTCTGGTTTTCCTTCTTGGGGTTCAAGAACACAAGTAACAAGATTGTTCTGAGCCATCTTACTAAGCTCACGGTACACTTGCTGGTGGCTCGCCTTCCAGAAGTAACCAATAGTCGCTGAAAATTCTTTAGTGATATCGTATCCAGTAGCGTCGCGCGTGCTTAATACGGTCAAGATAACGTGTGGTAATGACATGTCTTCAATCCAAATGGTCAATAAACTACAAAACTTAACCACTTCTTACTGTCGTGCTTCTAAAGGCATTCATTATCAGTATTTAAAGTGGCACCAACAAAGTTGGTCATGTCACCTAAAAAAGCCGTTTATCACCTAGGATCGATAAAAAGATTATCGAAAGCTGCAGTCTGTAGATTATATATAGTTAACCGCAACGGTTGAGTAGTATATCTAAATAATAAGCATAAAGTAGAATAGAAGGGCAAAATATCCCAAAAAAGTTATAAATGACTGCTTTGAATTTGTTTTGTGGGATATTTATCTTTGTTGTGATTGCTAATGTCTCTCGGGTGACATTATTTGCTATCAAAGAAAAGGTTGGTGTGATGACACCAACCTTTAACTGTGAGGGTTAGCCCGTGTTTCGCATACCCGCAGCAATACCCGCTATCGTAACCATCAGCGCTTCTTCCAGTTCTGGAGCGGCTTCTTGATCTTGACGAGTGCGGTAAAGCAGTTCTGCTTGCAGCATGTTCAATGGTTCAACATAGATGTTACGTAAGCGGATGGACTCTTGTCCCCAAGGGTCACTTTGCATCAGGTTCTCGTTGTTCTCTACATTAAGCACTGCTTTGATATCTTTTTGCAGTTGTTCACGTAGACGATCACCCAGTGGCAGTAGTTTAGGGTCTACCAAGCGTTCATCATAGTAACGAGAAATTTCCATATTGCACTTAGTGTAAACCATCTCAAGCATACCAAGACGTGTAGAGAAGAATGGCCATTCGCGACACATTTCCTCTAATAGCGCTTGATGTCCTTTGTCTACGGAGTATTGAATTGCCTCACCTGCACCTAGCCATGCTGGAAGGACAAGACGGTTTTGACTCCAAGAGAAAATCCATGGAATCGCACGTAGGCTTTCTACGCCACCGTTAGGATTACGTTTAGCTGGTCGAGAACCAAGCGGTAACTTACCCAGTTCCAACTCTGGCGTTGCTTGACGGAAGTAAGGCACAAAATCTGGCTCGCCACGAACGATGTTTCGGTATGCTTCACAGCTGACCTCTGACAAGACGTTCATCAAATCACGCCATTCTTGTTTTGGCTCTGGTGGTGGTAGTAGGTTTGCCTCAAGGATTGCACTTGCATAGAGGCTAAAGCTATTGACAGCAACTTCTGGAAGCCCAAGCTTGAAGCGAATCATTTCGCCTTGCTCTGTCACACGCAGACCGCCTTTTAGACTCTTTGGTGGTTGAGAAAGTAGTGCTGCATGCGCTGGTGCGCCACCGCGACCAATAGTACCGCCTCGGCCATGGAATAGGGTCAGTTCGACGCCCTCATCTTCAGCCACTTTTACAAGAGATTCCATAGCATGGTATTGAGCCCAGCCAGCAGACATCACGCCTGCGTCTTTAGCCGAATCTGAATAACCGATCATGACCATTTGATGGTTTTGAATAAAGCCACGGTATAGGTCGATGCCCATCAATTGTTTGATGACAGACTCTGCGTTGTTTAAGTCGTCTAAAGTTTCAAACAATGGACAAACGTCCATACGATAAGGACAACCCGATTCTTGTAGCAACAGGTGAACGGCGAGTACATCGGAAGCGGTACGAGCCATCGAAATGACATAGGCACCGAAAGCTTCACGAGGTTGAAGGGCGATGATATTACACGTGTCCAAAACCTCTTGAACGGCTTCAGATGGCTGCCAATCGCGTGGTAGTAGTGGACGTTTAGAGGCTAACTCGTTAGTTAGAAAAGCAATCTTATCTTGCTCGCTCCAATGGTTGTAATCACCAATACCTAGGTAGCGAGTCAGCTCAGACAATACATCTGAATGACGGGTACTTTCTTGACGAATATCGAGACGAACTAGATGGACACCAAAAGCTTTGATTCGGCGTAGGGTATCGAGTAATGAACCGTCAGCAATGATACCCATGCCACATTCGTGTAGGGATTGGTAACAGGCGTAGAGAGGTTCCCACAACTGTTCGACACGTTGCAGCGGCGCTTTGACGGCCAGTTTTTGACCATGAATCTTGGCGTCGAGAATCTCTTTGGTTTCGTTTAACAGCTCTCGAAGTTGCTTCAGTACAGCACGGTAAGGTTCATGTTCATCGTCACCCGCGAGTGCACGAACCGCGTCGTTACATTTGGTCATCGACAATTCGCTAACCAGCTCGTTGATATCGCCTAGATAGAGATCGGCCGCTTTCCAACGTGAGAGCAGTAATACTTCACGAGTAATGGTATGGGTGACAAATGGGTTACCATCTCGGTCACCGCCCATCCATGATGAGAAGTGCACTGGTCGTGCATCAATAGGTAGCCCTTCGCCTAGATAGCCTTCCAAACGTTGGTCTAGTTCTCTTAAGAAATCAGGTACCGCTTCCCATAATGAGTTTTCAACCACTGCAAAGCCCCATTTGGCCTCATCAAGTGGTGTTGGGCGCTGTTGACGGATGGTATCCGAGTGCCAACTTTGTGCGATTAACTGCTCAAGACGACGTTCCGTTTTTTGGCGCTCTTTAACGGATAGATCACTCAGTTCAAGTTTAGAAAGGCACTTGTTGATCTTAATCAGCTTGTGAATCATGGTTCGACGAGTGATTTCAGTAGGATGCGCGGTTAGTACCAACTCAATGTTTAGATCGCGTACAGCTTGGGCTGTATCAAGTTTACTGATGTCGTTTTGAGCCAGTTTTGAGAAAAGCGTATTGATAGCGTCTGGTTCGCATACATGAGCATCACAGTGACGTGAAATCGTATGGTACTGCTCTGCCATGTTAGTTAGGTTTAGAAATTGGTTGAATGCATGAGCAACTGGAGTCAGTTGATCATTTGGCAGGCTTTTTATTTCATCAATTAAGCTTTTTCTATCTTGCTGATTGCCTGCGAGGGCGGACTTGGAAAGTTTACGAATGGTTTCTACTTTCTCTAGAAGTACGTCACCATGTGCGTCCTTGATGGTGTTGCCGAGCAAGTGTCCTAGCATGCTCACATTGCTTCTGAGCGCAGAGTATTTCTCGTTCATTATCTTCCTGCCTTGTAAAAAAATTACATCCAATGTTTCTTTGTTAGGTAGACAATCTAGCGAAAAATATCGCTGCGAGTCAAATACTGTAGGCTAAGTTTGCAAATATTGTGCAAATGAATGTAACGCCCCAAGATGCATGCGATTGACTAATTATGTTGAAAATTTATTACAAAAACGGACTTTCTGCTTTGAATTGCTAGAAAACTTCGTGCCGATAATCCAGTTCAAAGCGTTCTCAAACAAAAAGGGTTGGCGTAACGCGCCAACCCTTCAATTTATCCGCATCCACTATTCAAGAGCGATTGCTTCTTCTTTGCCTCTAAAAACAATACTTATGCATCGCTTTTGACAAAACATCGATCGTTGGATCAATAAACTCGAACGCGAGGAATTCATCCGGTTGGTGCGCTTGATCGATTGACCCCGGCCCTAGAACGAGAGTCGGGCAGAGTTGTTGCAGGAAAGGCGCTTCTGTGCAGTAGTTGACAGTTTGAGATTCGAGCCCACAGATCTCTTCCACACCACCAATAAATGGGTGGTCATGCTGACATTCATAACCCGGAATGGGTTCATGAAGTGGAGTAATGCTGATTCGGCCAGGCCACTTAGCTTCAACTTCTTTAAGTGCGCCGCGCAACATATTGTCCAAACCGTCTAAACTGATGCCCGGTAAAGGACGTACATCATAATGTAGTTCGCAACAACCACAGATGCGGTTCGCACTGTCGCCACCATGAATATGACCAAGGTTAAGAGTGGGACTAGGGATAGCAAAACCTGGATGGTGGTACTCTTTGATCAATTTATCGCGTAGCTGCATTAGTGCAAACAGAACTTCATGCATGATCTCAATCGCATTCACACCTAATGAAGGATCTGAAGAGTGCCCGGATTTCCCCGTAACTCGCACGGCATTGGCGACATGGCCTTTGTGACCTCGGATAGGTACTAAGCTGGTTGGCTCACCAATAATGCAGTAGTCCGGTTTAAACGGTGCATTCTCAGTAAAGTGGCGTGCACCCAGCATGGTTGTCTCTTCATCACAGGTTGCCAGTATATAAAGAGGCTTGGTCTGTTTACTCCAATCGACTTTTTTTACGGCTTCTATAATAAAGGCGAAAAAGCCCTTCATATCTGCCGTACCTAAACCATAGAAGCGATTGTTTGCTTCAGTTAACGCGTGAGGTTCAAAATTCCATCGCCCTTGATCGAATGGCACGGTATCGC
This sequence comes from Vibrio sp. M250220, assembly GCF_036533795.1. Lineage (NCBI taxonomy): Bacteria > Pseudomonadati > Pseudomonadota > Gammaproteobacteria > Vibrionales > Vibrionaceae > Vibrio > Vibrio sp. M250220. The sequence goes on from NZ_JATABI010000020.1 coordinate 15,075, forward strand.
TGTGACCCGCGAGTAGCAGTCCACCTTCTCCACTGCCTTTCTTGGCAATTAGATTGAGTCTCCCTTCTTCGACGGTTGTGACTTCGACGCTGAAGCCGACATCCTTTAGCCATCCTGCTAATTTTTCAATGACTTTGGCGTTGCCTTCATCCCAACTTGGGTCTGTCGAGCTAATAGAAGAGGTGGAAATCAGGCCGCTGTAGACCTCAAGAAAACTTGGTAATTTCATATTTAGTTTACATTCCCTGTTGACAGAGTACGGTTAAGAAGGTAAAAAACATATTAAATCACTTTTATTGAATAAAAAACCAATAAAAGCGAAATTAATTAAATTTATAGTCACTCATTGAGTGGTGATTTTAGGTCGAATTGGATGTCTCAGATGCTTAAAGCCACAATCATAGGCGCAAGCGGTTATACCGGAGCAGAGCTTGCTCTGATGGTGCACAAACACCCTGAACTTACGCTATCAGGTTTGTATGTTTCCGCCAATAGCTTAGATGCGGGGAAATGCATCTCGCAATTACACGGTAAGTTAGCTGGGATTATTAGTCAGTCTGTACTTCCTCTTACTGATGTTGAAGCTGTCGCAATTGAAAGTGATGTGGTGTTTTTAGCGACCGCGCATGAAGTCAGCCACGACCTGGCCCCTCTTTTTCTTGCTCAAGGCTGTCAGGTCTTCGACTTGTCTGGCGCTTTCCGTGTAAAGAAAGAAGGGTTTTATAACCAGTTTTACGGTTTTGAGCATCAGCATGAATCTTGGCTAGATAACTCGGTTTATGGCTTAGCGGAATGGAACGATGACGGAATCAAGCAGTGTCAGCTTATCGCTGTTCCTGGTTGTTACCCAACAGCGTCTCAATTGGCAATTAAACCGTTATTGGAAGCGGGTCTTGTTGATGAGAGTCAGTGGCCAGTGATCAATGCGACTAGCGGTGTCTCTGGAGCGGGTAGAAAGGCAACCATGACCAATAGCTACTGCGAAGTGAGCTTACAGCCTTACGGTGTATTTAATCATCGTCATCAGCCAGAAATTGCTAGCCACTTAGGTCGTGAGGTGATTTTCACACCGCATCTTGGCAACTTTAAACGCGGGATACTTGCCACGATCACGCTCAAACTTGCTCAAAATGTGACAGAGCAGCAGGTCGCTCAAGCATTTCATGCAGCTTATGAAAATAAGCCGGCAGTGCGTCTCACCGTTGACGTGCTACCAAGTATTCAAAATGTAGAAAATACACCTTTCTGCGATATCGGCTGGAAGGTTCAAGGTGAGCACATCATCGTAGTCTCTGCGATTGATAACTTACTAAAAGGTGCATCAAGTCAAGCGATGCAATGTTTAAACATCCACTACGGATTTCCAGAGTTAACTGCCCTTATTTAGGCAAATACGCTTAAGCAAGTAGGTAAAGGGACGAGTAATGACAGATAACAAATCAACTCCATTAGTGATCAAATTAGGCGGTGCTGCACTGTCTTGTACTGAGACTCTTAGCCAGATATTTGGCGCAATTGCGAATTATCAAAAGCAGGCTCAGCGACGAATTGTGATCGTCCACGGAGGGGGTTATCTGGTGGACGATCTAATGGCTGCCCTACAACTTAAAACAGTGAAAAAGGACGGACTAAGAGTCACTCCTTACGATCAAATTGGAGTGATTACCGGTGCTTTGGCAGGCACGGCAAACAAGATGCTACAAGGTCAGGCGATTAAAGATGGGCTGAATGCGGTCGGTCTAAGCCTTGCGGATGGCGGGCTATGCCATGTTGAAGAGCTCGATCCTGAGTTGGGTGCGGTTGGCAAAGCAACCCCAGGCGACTCAACCGTGCTTCAAGCTGTTCTTGCCGCTGGCGCTTTGCCAATCATTAGCTCGATCGGCTTAACAGCAAATGGTCAGATGATGAATGTGAATGCCGATCAAGCGGCAGTTGCTGTCGCAGGTGCTCTCGACGCTGAGTTAGTTCTGCTATCAGACGTGAGTGGTGTTCTCGATGGAAAAGGTCATTTGATCAAGAGCCTCGATGAAAAGCAAGCACAGAGCTTAATTCAAGGGCATGTGATCACTGACGGTATGATCGTCAAAGTGAACGCTGCACTTGAAGCTGCGAACGATTTAGGTCGACCAATTGAAGTTGCGACTTGGCGTTACCCAGACAAGCTGGTTGATCTGTTTGCCGGACAAAGCATCGGAACTCAGTTCTTACCTAAGCAATAAACCAATGAATTAGCTGCAACGCATGTAGCGGTGCAGCCAAAAAAAACAATCAGGATGTAACCCGTAGCACTGACCGCCAAGCGCAGAGCCGGGATTTTGGAGAAAAGAAAGATGAGCAAAGTTCAAGTAAATAAAGTTGTTGTCGCATACTCTGGCGGTCTGGATACTTCAGTCATTATTCCGTGGCTAAAAGAGAACTATGACTGTGAAGTTATCGCATTTGTCGCAGATGTTGGCCAAGGTGCAGAAGAGCTAGAAGGTATCGAAGCAAAAGCAAAAGCTTCTGGTGCATCTGAGTGTTATATCGCGGATCTAAAAGAAGAGATGGTCGCGGAATACATTTATCCAACGCTTAAAACGGGCGCTTACTACGAAGGTAAGTACTTACTAGGAACCTCAATGGCGCGTCCGATCATTGCTAAGGCTCAGGTAGAAGTAGCACGTAAAGTAGGTGCGGATGCACTGTGTCACGGTTGTACTGGTAAAGGTAATGACCAAGTTCGTTTTGAAGGAGCATTCGCCGCTCTAGCACCGGATTTGCACGTTATCGCACCTTGGCGTGAGTGGGATCTTGTTAGCCGTGAAGAGTGTCTTGACTACCTCGCTGAGCGTAATATTCCGTGTACCGCATCATTAACGAAAATTTATTCACGTGATGCAAACGCATGGCATATCTCAACCGAAGGTGGTGTTCTTGAAGAGACTTGGAATGCGCCGAATGAAGATTGCTGGGTTTGGACCGTTGATCCAGAGCAAGCGCCAAACGAAGCGGAATATGTCACGCTAAAAGTTGAAAAAGGCGAAGTGGTTGCTGTTGATGGTGAAACAATGACGCCATACAACGCACTGGTTTACCTAAATGAAAAAGGTGCTAAACACGGTGTAGGGCGTATTGATATCGTCGAGAACCGTTTGGTTGGTATGAAGTCACGCGGTTGTTACGAAACTCCAGGGGGCACTATCATGATGGAAGCACTACGTGCAGTAGAGCAACTGGTGCTGGATAAAACATCATTTGAGTTCCGTGAAGAGCTAGGCCTAAAAGCATCTCATCTAGTGTACGACGGCCGTTGGTTCACACCGCTATGTAAATCGATTCTCGCTGCATCAGAAGAGCTGGCTCAGGACGTGAACGGTGAAGTAGTGGTTAAACTATACAAAGGTCAAGCGACAGTGACTCAAAAGCGTTCAGACAACAGCCTATACTGTGAGAAGTTTGCGACCTTCGGTGAAGACGAAGTGTACGATCAAAGCCACGCGGAAGGCTTCATTCGTCTCTACTCGCTATCAAGCCGTATTCGTGCGCTGAATAGCCAGAAAAAATAATTGAGATATGCATTAACAGTTAGAGCCCATTTGGTATCCAAATGGGCTTTTTACGTATATGTTCATCGCAGATGAGTGATAGATTTTGTCGTGAATAAATATGTAAAAATAATGAATTAATACTTTATTTTTGTTGGGTTTTGCCGTAACTTTGATTCATCATAAAAACTGAATCAGATTCAGAGTCATTTTAAGCAATATAGCTACTAGCACAAATAGTGAGCAAGGTAATCAGGAGAAACGCGATGGCATTATGGGGCGGAAGATTTACCCAAGCGGCAGATACGAGATTCAAAGACTTTAACGACTCATTGCGCTTCGATTACCGACTAGCTGAACAAGATATTGTAGGGTCAATCGCTTGGTCTAAGGCTCTGATGTCTGTTGGCGTGCTGAGTGAAGAAGAGCAGCAGAAGCTCGAACTGGCATTGAATGAACTCAAGCTAGAGGTGATGGAAGACCCACACCAAATTTTGCGCTCAGATGCGGAAGACATCCACTCTTGGGTTGAGCAGCAGTTGATTGGCAAAGTGGGAGACTTAGGTAAAAAGCTCCACACTGGTCGTTCGCGTAACGATCAGGTCGCAACCGACTTAAAGCTATGGTGTCGTCAACAAGGGCAGCAGTTACTTATGGCGCTTGATCGTCTTCAAGCTCAGATGGTATCGGTAGCGAAACTACATCAGGATACGGTTCTTCCTGGCTATACCCATCTACAACGTGCTCAGCCAGTGACCTTTGCTCATTGGTGTTTGGCGTATGTTGAAATGTTCGAGCGTGACTACTCGCGCTTACATGATGCGATTACCCGTCTTGATACCTGTCCATTAGGTTCAGGTGCGCTAGCAGGCACGGCTTATCCGATCGATCGTGAAGTGTTAGCGCATAATCTGGGTTTCCGCAGAGCAACACGTAACTCTCTTGATTCAGTTTCCGATCGTGACCATGTTATGGAGCTGATGTCTGTCGCCTCTATTTCGATGCTGCATTTGTCTCGCCTTGCTGAAGATATGATCTTTTACAACTCGGGTGAGTCTAACTTTATCGAATTGGCTGATACCGTCACCTCTGGCTCATCACTGATGCCACAGAAGAAAAACCCTGATGCTCTTGAATTGATTCGTGGCAAAACCGGTCGTGTTTACGGTTCATTGGCAGGCATGATGATGACGGTTAAAGCTCTGCCTCTTGCGTACAACAAAGATATGCAGGAAGACAAAGAAGGCTTGTTCGATGCGCTCGATACGTGGAACGATTGTATGGAGATGGCTGCACTCTGCTTTGACGGCATCAAGGTAAATAAAGAACGTACGCTTGAAGCGGCCAAGCAAGGCTATGCGAATGCGACTGAGTTGGCTGACTATTTGGTCGCGAAAGGGATCCCATTCCGTGAAGCTCACCATATTGTTGGTGTGGCTGTCGTGGGTGCGATTGCTAAAGGCAGTGCTCTAGAAGAGCTCTCTATCGCTGAGCTCAAAGAGTTTTCAGACGTTATCGAAGAGGATGTATACAGTATTCTGACCATCGAGTCGTGCTTAGAAAAACGCAGCGCTTTAGGTGGGGTTTCACCTAAGCAGGTTGCCTATGCGGTTGAGCAGGCCGAAGGGCGTTTGATTAAACGTGATACCTCCGCAGTGAAGGTGAGACCTGCACGTCTGACGGATATTGAAGCATTGGAAGGTATGGTGGCTTACTGGGCGAATATGGGTGAAAACTTACCGCGTTCACGTAGCGAACTTGTGCGTGATATTGGCTCATTTGCTGTCGCGGAACATCATGGGGAAGTGACTGGTTGTGCATCCCTTTATGTGTATGACTCGGGTTTAGCTGAAATTCGCTCATTAGGTGTTGAAGCTGGCTGGCAAAAACAGGGACAAGGCAGTGCGATTGTTCAGTATTTGGTAGAAAAAGCCCGTTTGATGGCAATCAAAAAAGTGTTTGTTCTAACGAGAACACCAGAGTTCTTTATGAAGCAGGCCTTCTTGCCGACATCGAAGTCATTATTGCCTGAGAAGGTACTAAAAGATTGCGATCAATGTCCAAGGCAACACGCTTGTGACGAAGTGGCACTTGAAGTCAATTTGGTTGAGCAAGCCATTGCACGCGTCAGCGTCGCGTAAGTAATTGAATCTGAATGTATCAAAAAAAGATCAAAAAAGATCGTTCTTTTTTGGAACAAATAAGATTAAGCAGAGTCTATAAAAATACCACTGCTTTTTCTTAGAAGAATCTAAGAAGGCCCCAAACCAGATATTGGTTTTGGGGCTTTTTCTTTTTTAGCGTCTCGCTAAATTTGATTGGCTCGAGCACTTCGCTGTTATGGTGCTACTCTTTGCCATTGCGTTTTCGCCATGGAAGGATCACAAAGCGCATCCAAAGGTGCAGGAAGAGTAGACCGTTGAAAGCAAAACCAGCCAAAATAAGCGCGATCGATTCGATAGTTTTCGGGTTATCTTTAAACGCAAACCACCATACAATCCAACATAAAACAGAAAGCACAGAGAGTTGATCGATACATCTTTGGCAGCGGCCAAGTTTTTTCCAAAACCATTGGCTGTTTTTACAATACTGGCATGTCATGCTGGTGGCTTATTAGTGAGCGTATTGAGTGGTTTATATCCTAACCCAGAGAGAACGTGCTGTTCCACAACCAGATACAAAAAAGCGAGCCATTTAGGCTCGCTTTTGATTTTGGATTAGCAGCCTGGGCCGCAATCTAGACAGTGTTTGATCATCTCTGGACCTAGATGTAGTTTAGCGTTTAGGTCACGTAAGGCTGTGCGTACACCCTCTTCGATCACCGGATGATAGAAAGGCATATCTAACATCTCAGACACAGTCATTTTATTCTGGTGTGCCCAGGCTAGCAGGTGAGCTAGGTGCTCTGCATTCGGTCCCATCATCTCAGCACCGAGGAAGCGACCAGTACCCTGTTCTCCGTATACGTGAAGGATGCCTTTATTGCGTAACATAACGCGAGATCGACCTTGGTTTTCAAATGAAACTTCACCCGTCGCGAAACAGCCACAATTACCTAAACGTGTGGTTAGCTGCTTATAGGTCTCACCAACCATTGCGATTTGTGGGTCAGAGAAGACGGCTGATATTGGTGAACGACGCAGGCCTGCACGAATATCTGGGAAACGACCTGCGTTATCCCCTGCGATACGCGCTTGATCTGCTGCTTCGTGCAGCAATGGAATTTGGTTGCTGGCATCTCCAGCAATAAAGATGCTCTCTACTGACGTTTGCAGCGTGTAATATTCAGCGGTTGGAACGCCACGCTCATCCAGCTCTAGAGTGGTATTCTCCAAGCCTAGTTTATCAACGTTTGGTCGACGTCCAGTGGCTGCCAATACATAGTCAACGATAAAGCTTTCCAATTCACCATCTTGATTAATAAAGAGAATTTCAACTTTGTCTGTGCCGTCAATACGCTTCATGCTTTCGATTTTAACGTCCGCATCCAAGTAAAACTCTTGCTTGAAGGCTTTATCTGCGTAAGCCATGACTTCAGGGTCAGTGATTGGGCCTACTTGACCACCAAGACCAAACAGCTTCACGTTGACACCTAAACGATGCAGCGCTTGTCCAAGTTCAAGACCAATAACACCAGGGCCAAATACAGCAACAGCTTGAGGAAGATCATCCCAGTCAAACACATCGTCATTAATGATGAGACGATCCCCGAGTTCGTTCCAAACCGCAGGGTATGCTGGACGTGAACCCGTCGCGATAACAATACGTTTCGCGTGGATCTGAGTATGGTCATCGACGATCAAGGTGTTGTTGTCGATAAATTTTGCGTAACCAGCAATCTTGTCTTCTGCTGGGATCTCATCGACACCTTCCAGTACAAAGCCTACAAAACGGTCACGTTCACGTTTTACACGATCCATCACTTCGCGGCCGTTAATCACGATTTCGCCTTGAGGATGAACACCAAAACCTGGTGCTTTTTCGATTTGGTGAACGCTTTCAGCCGCAGCAATCAATAGCTTCGAAGGCATACAACCTACGCGAGCACAAGTGGTGCCGTATGGGCCGCCTTCAATCATCACAACGCTGTTTGTATGTGCTTTTGCTGCGCGGTATGCGCCTAAACCTGCTGTACCACCACCAATAACGGCAACATCGACATTTAACTGTTTCATAATTGGGTCTCGCTTTTTACTCCAAGCGTTTCCGAGTGAGAAAGCTTGAGGATTTGAATCTATGTTTGTATCAATCTGGATAAGTCGTGGGACTGCCCTGAGACAACGACTTATCAAGACTGGGGAGGAGTAGAATTTAGGTGTCCCCCGCACCGCAGTGGCACGGGAGACCGAGGGTTTTATTAGCCTAGGTAAGCTTCTAGCTCTTCGCTGCCACCGATGTGTTTACCACCGATGAAAACTTGAGGAACTGTAGAGCGGCCAGTGACTGCACGTAGACTTACTGTTGTCGCATCTTTACCCAAAACCACTTCTTCATACTGAAGACCGTGGTCAATCAGGTTTTGTTTCGCTTTCGCACAGAATGGGCAGCCTGGTTTAGTAAACACAGTGATAGATTCTTGTGTTTTGTAGTCAGGAGCGATGTACGCAAGCATTGTGTCAGCGTCAGAGACTTTGAACGGGTCACCTGGTTCGTTTGGTTCGATGAACATTTTTTCTACTACGCCATCTTTAACCAGCATGCTGTAGCGCCATGAACGTTTGCCGAAGCCAAGGTCGTTTTTGTCAACTAGCATACCCATACCGTCTGTGAACTCACCGTTACCGTCAGGAATGAAGGTAATATTTTCTGCTTCCTGATCCTGTTTCCATGCGTTCATAACGAATGTGTCATTGACCGATACACATAGGATTTCATCAACACCATGCTCTTTGAATACAGGGAACAACTCATTGTAACGAGGTAGGTGGCTTGATGAACAAGTCGGAGTAAACGCACCAGGTAGGCTGAATACTAATACAGTCTTACCTTTAAATAGCTCATCAGTGGTTACGTTAACCCATGCATCACCTTGACGAGTTGGGAAAGTAACTTGTGGTACGTTTTGACCTTCTTTAGATGCAAACATATTTGTTTCCTTTTGATTTTATGTAATTTGGTGGTAAGTCTTATCAGTGCTTTCACTGTGCTCCGTTTCGATGAAGCTATTATTAAAAAAATCCTTTGATAGCTCTAATCGTTTGATGCTATGGTTTTGATAGATAATTTCTATCTACTAGGATGGAGAAACAACCAATTATGAATATTCGAGATTTTGAGTATTTAGTCGCGCTCGCTGAGCACAAACATTTTCGTAAAGCTGCTGAGGCGTGTTTCGTCAGTCAACCTACGTTGAGTGGTCAGATCCGCAAACTAGAAGATGAATTAGGAGCGGCCCTACTGGAAAGGAGCAGCCGCAGGGTACTGTTTACCGACGCGGGGTTGCAATTGGTTGACCAAGCAAAGCGAATTCTCGCAGAGGTGAAAACCTTTAGAGATATGGCCAGTGGTCAAGCTGGTGAGATGGTCGGGCCAATGCATATCGGTTTTATTCCGACAGTCGGACCTTATCTGCTGCCTAAAATCGTCCCTATGCTAAAAGAGCGTTTTCCGGATTTAGAACTGTTTCTACATGAGGCTCAAACGCATCAATTGGTGCGCCAGCTAGAGGATGGCAAACTTGACTGTCTTGTTCTGGCGGCTGTGACAGAAACGGCGCCTTTCAAGGAGATTGAGATCTACAATGAGCCACTGAGTGTCGCTGTTCCTTGTGGCCATGAATGGGCTGATCTTGATGAACTTGATATGTTGGAACTCAATGGCAAAACTGTGCTGGCATTGGGTGATGGCCACTGCCTACGTGATCAGGCCTTGGGCTTTTGTTTTGCCGCAGGTGCGAAAGATGACGAGCGCTTTAAAGCAACCAGTTTGGAAACTCTGAGAAACATGGTTGCCGCAGGCGCGGGAATTACACTCTTGCCTGAGCTGTCATTGCCAAAAGAGAAGCAGAAGGATGGCGTTTGCTACGTTAAGGCGATCAATCCTGTGCCTTCACGTAGTATCGTGTTGGCTTACCGCCCAGGGTCTCCCTTAAGAGCTCGTTTCGAGCAGATTGCTGAAGCCATCGCACATCAGTTAGCGCAATCGCAGGCGTAGAATACTGAGATAAAAAAAGAGGTTGATGTCTGCACATCAACCTCTTTTTTATTGGTTAGAACAGCTCTTCACCACCATTTTCTGAGGTATAGATGTTGTTTGAGATCTCATTGGTGACAAACTCAGTCGGTTCTGTTCCTTCAAGGAAATATTCGAACATGGAGCTTGAATCAAACTTATTGGTAAGTAGACCTGAGTCTCTGTCGATACGAACACGGACAATGTTTTCAGGGATGACTTTCGTTTGTTCAGGTACCCCAACTAAAGCGGTGTGCATAAAGTCTACCCATGCTGGTTGAGCGGTTTTGGCTCCCGCTTCTGCACCTGAAATCTGATTTTTATCCAAGTTGCTGTTTGGCTTGGTTGTCCCTAGATTACGATTGTGGTCATCAAACCCAACCCAAGCGATTGCAACCATACCTGGGCCATAGCCGTTGTACCAAGCATCTTTAGAGTCGTTTGTGGTACCGGTTTTACCCCCTATATCACGACGTTCTAACGATTGAGCTCGCCAGCCTGTGCCGTTCCAGCCAGTACCGTCACGCCAGTTACCGCCACCCCAAATATTGCTGTACATCATTTCGCGCATTAAGAATGCAGTCTGCTCAGAAATAACTTGAGGTGCATACTGGGGTGGCTGTTGTTCAGTCACGTCTTGCTCAGCAAATTGGCCGCTAATGCTTTGCGCTGACTCACAGCCCTGACGGCAGATGGTTTTAGGTGTGGCTTCAAATTCTAGGTCTCCGAATGGTCCTTCTACGCGACTAATATAGAAAGGTTCCACATAGTAACCACCGTTGGCGAAAACAGAATAGCCTTGCGCCATTTTGATTGGCGTTAAGCTGCCTGCGCCGAGTGCAATTGTTTCTGAGCGTGGTAACTGATCAAGTTCAAAACCAAAACGCGTTAGGTACTCACGGGTCTCATCAAGGCCGACTTCACGCAGCACGCGCACTGCCATTACGTTTTTCGATTGAGCTAAACCAATACGTAGACGAGTTGGGCCAATGTAGGTTGGTGGTGAGTTCTTAGGACGCCACGCTGTTCCCTGACTTTGATCCCATTGGTTAATCGGTGCGTCATTGACCAGCGATGCTAGGGTCATTCCTTTGTCGATCGCGGCAGAGTAGATAAATGGTTTAATACTTGAACCTACCTGACGTACCGATTGTGTCGCACGGTTAAATTTGTTGTGGACAAAGTTGAAGCCACCCACCAGAGAAAGTACAGCGCCATTTTCAGGATTCATAGCAACGAAAGCCGTGTTAGCATTTGGAACCTGACTGAGATGCCATGCAAATGTTGCTTCGTCGTTATCTGAGGTGATCTTGACTTGGCGTACCCAGATTTGTTCACCAGCTTTGAGCACTTCTTTTGCATTTGATGGCGACTGACCTTGGCGGTCATCCGTTAGGAACTTACGTGCCCATTTGATGTTATCCCAAGTTAAGGTTTGAATGCCTTGTCCTTTTACTGAGATGGTTGCTTGTTTGTTTTCAACCTTAGTGACAACAGCAGGGATGAGTTCACCGTAGCTTGGCACATCGTTGAGAGTTTTATCTATTTGGGCTTGTTCAAACGCGGCTTGGTCTTCTTTCCACAATACTTTCTCAGCACCGCGGTAGCCGTGACGCTCATCGTAAGCGAGTAGGTTGTTAATCGCAGAGTCGTTTGCTGCGGCTTGCAGTTTAGAATCGACCGTGGTGTAGATCTTCATACCTGAGGTGTATGCCTCGTCTTCACCGTAGCGTGCAACCATCCAAGCACGAGCAAGTTCAGCTACATAAGGTGCACTTAGTTCAATTTCAGCGCCATGGTATTGAGACATGATCGGTTCTTCACGAGCTTGGTCGTACTCATCTTGCGTGATGTATTTTTCATCGAGCATACGAAGTAAAACAACATTGCGTCGATGAGTGGCACGTTCTAATGAGTAAATTGGGTTCATTGTCGACGGAGCTTTAGGCATGCCCGCTAAAATGGCAATTTCACTTAGGCTTAAATCTTTAAGCTCTTTGCCAAAATAGGTTTGTGCAGCGGCACCAAACCCATATGAACGGTAGCCTAAGAAAATCTTGTTGACGTACAGCTCCATGATCTCTTCTTTGCTTAGAAGCTGTTCAATATGGATGGCAATGAATATCTCTTTGATTTTACGCATTATCTTCTTCTCGTTGGAGAGGAAGAAGTTACGCGCGAGCTGCTGCGTAATGGTACTCGCACCTTGTTTCGCTGAGCCAGAAAGTGCCACCACAACCGCCGCTCGAGTAATACCAATTGGGTCAATACCTGGGTGGTCATAGAAACGGCTATCTTCGGTTGCGATAAGCGCTTCAATAAGATGTTGGGGAATGTCGTCATAGGCGACAGGTATGCGACGTTTTTCGCCGAACTGAGAGATCAGTTTGCCATCTTGACTAAATACCTGCATCGGAGTTTGCAGTTTAACGTCTTTTAGGGTGGCTACATCTGGTAGCTCGGGTTTGACATATAAATAGAAACCGAAAATAGTTCCGATTCCAAGAAATATGCAAATCAGTGTGAAAATAAACAAACGCTTTATGAACTTCACCGGAGATTCCCTGAATAATTGGGTTCACTATATGCAAACCCTTGTATTTTAAGCTAACAGTTAGCTCAATCATTTATGTGCTTATTGAACCACTCACTTACACATAAGAGCTTAGCAACTATAAGGCATTAGCAGCATGGGTAAATCAGTAGTTTCAGGTATTGATATCGGCCACCACAGTATAAAAGTGGTCGTACTTAAACCATACAAGGGCAGATACGCACTGGTAGGTTACCAAGAGTTACCGATTGAAGCTGGCATTTTCTCTGATAACCACATGTTAAATTATCAGAAAATTGTAAAGAAACTCAAAGAACTAAGGAAGACTTTACCAAGAATTAGTCGCAAAGTAGCACTTACTCTCGCTGATAATTCAGTAATAAGTAAAGTATTACAGATAGATAGTGCCACTAGTCGGCATGAAATAGAATTTGCTCTTCTCGATGCATTTTCGTCTCAGTCCCCCTTTCCTGTAGAGGAGTTGTGCTTAGATTACGTTGAGCTGGAGGAGCAAAACACCGATCAATTTCGATTGTTTCAAGTTTTCGCGACCAAAAAGGGTGTCGTGAATAATCGAATTGAAGTGCTGCGAGCCGCAGGAATGTCCCCGCTGCTGATAGACCTTCGTTCACACAGCCTAGCCCGAGTTTGGCAACTGGCGGCGAGTCAGTTAGGTCGCAATGACTGGATGCTCATCAATATCGATCGGCATCTCTCGACAGTGTGTATTGATTTTCCTCTTCATGCTCCTTATTGCAAGGATATTCATGTCGGCAATGAAGATGAGCATAAGCCGACCTTATCACAGTGCCAGTTCAAGGCATTCGCGCAAGGATTAGTCGAGAAGCTAAAACGACAAATTCAGCTCATTGCATCCATCTACAATGTCAACATTCAGGGAATTTGGTTATGCGGAGAGGCAGGGCAGCTGTCAAAACTCTCTAAATGGCTACACATTTACTTAAAGCTAGAATGTCAGGTACTTGATCCCTTTGAACTACTAGAGTGGTCGTCTTGTCGCGTGCCAAGAAGTGAGTTAGAGGGAGGGGCATTTGCGATCGCCACCGGAGCGGCCTTGCGAGGTGTTAGCTGGTTGGAGTCGAAGAGTGTTGTATAACGTTAATTTACTTCCTTGGAGAGAATGGCGCAGGCACCAACAAAAGCAGCGCTTGAAGTGGTTAGTTAACTCAGGTGTTATGGTGGCTCTTGCTATTCAAGGTTTGGCGGGTATCTATATTGATCACCAAATTGATATCAAGCTATCTCACTTGGCATTATTGAACTCAGAGTTAGCACAGACAAAACAGCAACAAGGAGAGTTGGACAATGTGCGGCGAGAGCTGAATAACGTACGTGGGCATCATGAAGAATTAGCTGAGCTGAAGCAACGAACCGACACCGTCGTTCAGTTTATTGAATCACTTCCTGTCTATATCCCGTTACGTGTGTATCTCGTTAGCCTTCAGATGGTGGGGAATAAGATTGAAATGGTGGCGATCAGCAGAGAGATCGCCAATATCAGAGCACTACTAGACTCACTCGAAAATTGCCAATGGTGCCAACAGGTCCGAATTCATTCGATAACCAATGACAGTTACTTTTCTGGTCTTCTTTACCACAAAGCGGAGCTCTCATTTTCGCTAGATGGCAGTGAGGGACTCCCAAATGGCTAAGCTAACTTTCAACATTGAACAATGGTCACAATGGCCATTGTGTTACCAACTACTCATCACTCTACTCTTTTTCGTGTTTATACAGGGTATTGGTTATCAATGGTATCTAACCCCAAAACTAGCCCAAGTCGTCGTCACTGAAAAACAGCAACAACAACTGCAATTGCTGATTGATGAGAGTTTGGTGAAACTTGCTGAATTGACAGATATTAAAGCGAACTACCGTCTGGCACTGGAACAAAAGAGGCAGATCTCGGCCCCCTTCTTGTCTCAACCCGATATCACCGATGTGGTGGTTGAAATGAACCGGCTTGGTGTAGAGCGAAACCTGACATTCACTCGTATCGAAGTGCAAGAGCAAGACACGGACCGATTATTCTATCGCCAGCTTATCAATATTGAGCTGAGTGGGCGCTATTTTGATATCGGAGCATTTATCCGCGATCTCGCTCAACTCCCTCAAGTGATCGTCGTTGAAGAGGTTCATTGGCAAAATAGCGCAGAGGCAAATTTGCCATTGAAACTCCGACTGCGGGTCTATCTTTATCAGTTGTTGATTGGAGAGAACAATGAAGACTAAGGTTCTCTCTGCCTTAGTGGTTGGCTTGATGGCAAAAGGATGCCTAGCCAAGCAAGAACTCGTGGCATCTAAGATGGATTATCTTACTGAGGCATCGGCATCTGTATTATTGGCTAGGGATGCACAAGGTCTTAGTGCTAAACGGGCGGTTCGAGATCCGTTTGAGCTGCCAGTCATCGAGATTCAGACTCAAAACAATAGTGTCGAGAACCAATTATCAACGTGCCAGCCCACGATTGATTGTCCGCTCAACAACTGGTTACTCAAAGGCACCATCATTGGTGCGAAAGCAGCCTCTGCGTTTCTCCAAACACCTCAAGGAGAGATAAAACGTGCGACGACAGAGCAATCTCTCGATTCGGGAACAATGGTTGTTGAGCAGATAACGGCTGACTCAGTCGTGATGCGAGAAGTGCTTTCTGAACCAGAACGGCGGTCAGTTCGACATTCTCTCAAACTGCGTTGAGTAAATAGAAGGTATCTTATGAGTGAGTCTTGGCCTAGGAAAATGAGTAGCAACATCCACTCTCTATCACTGTGGTTGCTTGTCACGATGCTATGTATATGGACAAGTGATAGCACTGCTAATGCGCTGGAGTCTACAGGTCGCGACGAATACAGCGACCAGCAAAGGAATGAGGTAGAGGTGGATGGAGACCAACTGTCGATTAACTTCCAAGATATTCCAGTGAGAATCGTATTGCAGTTGTTGGCGGAACATAGCGATTTTAACATTGTGGTGTCAGATTCGGTTAGTGGGAATCTGAGTTTACGACTCACTAAGGTCTCTTGGCAGCAGGTGTTTAATACCATTCTCAAGTCAAAACAACTGGGGAAATGGGTCGAAGATGGGGTGATCATCGTTGCGCCATTATCTGAAGTTGAAGAGCGGGAGAAACAGATTCTAGATAGCACTCGATCGGAGAGGGAACGACAACAGGCGATCTCGGAGGTTATTTGGGTCAAATACGCTAAGGCTGCCGATTTGTTACTGATGCTAAGTAACAATGAAAGTGGCAGTAACCCGTATCTATCAGAGAGAGGCACCCTGAGTGTTGATGAGCGAACCAACGCTCTACTTATTCATGATTTAGAACCTAATGTGATAGGCGTTAGAAACATCGTACGTTCACTGGATATTCCCCTCAAACAGGTGCAGATAGAGGCTCGTATTGTCACAGTGGATGAAGGGCAATTGGACGAGTTGGGCGTCCGATGGGGATTAGATCGCACAAACCGAAACACGGTGATAGGGGGCAGTATTGAGGAAAATACACTTGAAGAATTTACCCTCGACCAAATGCTGAATGTCAACCTCGGTTCGACTTCAGTTAATGCCGCCAATATCGCTTTTCAGCTTGCGACTTTAGGCTCGGATGTATTACTCGATCTTGAGTTGTCAGCAATGCAATCAGAAGCGAAGGCGGAGGTCATATCAAGACCGAGACTCATGACCACAAATAAACAGGCAGCCTACATAGAGCAAGGGACAGAAATTCCCTATTTTGAAACATCGGATAAAGGTGTGGTTAGTGTTGAATTCAAAAAGGCGGTACTGAGCTTAGAGGTCACACCGCAGATTTTGTCTGAAGATAAGTTGATACTCGATTTGAACGTGACTCAAGACCGGCCAGGTAATGTGGTCAAAGCGGGGAAAAATGAAGCGCTGGCGATCAATACTCAGAGACTCGAGACGCAAGTTTTGGTCAACGATGGTCAAACCGTCGTCCTGGGAGGGATCTATCAATACAGTGTGACTGATTCTATAGATAAGGTTCCTATGCTTGGTGATATTCCCATTCTGGGAACGCTGTTTCGTCGTACTTACCAAAATATCGCTAAAAGCGAGTTGCTGATTTTCGTCACTCCAACCATAGTCACTGAGTCAGATTTCTCTGAGGTGCGAAAATAAATTTGCATTAATGGCACCTTATCTAGATAATTTCGGGTCTTATCACGAATTATCTGTGAGGAATCGGTGCCACAAGCTTTTCCATCGCTAGTACTATACTGGCTTTTCTTGTGGCGATGTCATTGAATTAACGTTGTAAATTACTGCTAAACATGGCTGAGAAACGCAATATTTTCCTTGTTGGCCCTATGGGTGCCGGCAAAAGCACAATTGGTAGACATCTAGCTCAACAGCTTCATATGGAGTTTGTTGACTCAGATACTGTCATCGAAGAACGCACAGGCGCAGATATCGCTTGGGTATTTGACGTAGAAGGTGAAGAAGGCTTCCGCGTTCGCGAGGAAAAAGTGATTAATGACCTCACTGAAGAGCAAGGTATCGTACTTGCAACAGGTGGGGGTTCAATCAAGAGCAAAGAAAACCGCAATCGCCTTTCTGCTCGCGGTATTGTTGTTTACCTAGAGACAACAATTGAGAAGCAACTTGCGCGTACTAACCGCGACAAGAAGCGCCCATTATTACAAACTGATAGTCCACGTGAAGTGTTGGAATCCCTAGCGGGTGAACGTAACCCTCTTTACGAAGAAATTGCGGACTACACAGTACGTACAGACGATCAAAGTGCAAAAGTGGTAGCCAACCAGATCGTAAAAATGCTAGAAGAAAGTTAAGACTTTTAGCAACTGGAGAATACCCATGGAACGGATTACGGTCAGTTTAGGTGAACGTAGCTATCCAATCTCAATTGGCGCCGGATTATTTAATGATCCGGCCCACCTTTCTTTCTTATCTGCAAAACAAAAAGTTGTCGTCATCACCAATGTGACGGTGGCTCCTTTATACGCGGATAAAATCCTCTCTCTTATAGAACAACTTGGCTGTCAAGCCTCTGTGTTAGAGCTACCAGATGGAGAGCAATACAAATCACTCGATACCTTTAACACCGTCATGAGTTACTTGCTTGAAGGCAACTATGCCCGTGATGTTGTGGTTATTGCGCTAGGCGGTGGCGTGATTGGTGATTTGGTCGGTTTCTCTGCGGCTTGTTATCAGCGTGGTGTCGATTTTATTCAGATCCCAACAACGCTACTCTCTCAGGTTGATTCCTCGGTGGGAGGAAAAACAGCAGTAAACCATAAGCTTGGCAAGAACATGATTGGGGCTTTTTATCAGCCTAAAGCGGTCGTGATTGATACTGATTGTTTGAAAACCTTGCCGAGTCGTGAGTTTGCGGCGGGGATGGCTGAAGTCATCAAGTATGGCATCATCTACGATCCTGAATTTTTTGTTTGGCTAGAAGGTAACCTCGACAGATTATATCAACTGGATGAGCAAGCACTGACTTACGCGATTGCACGTTGTTGTGAAATCAAAGCGGAAGTGGTTGCACAGGATGAGAAAGAGTCGGGAATTCGCGCATTGCTGAACCTAGGTCATACATTTGGTCATGCGATTGAAGCCGAGTTAGGTTATGGTAATTGGCTACACGGAGAAGCCGTTTCGTCAGGTACCGTGATGGCTGCAAAAACCGCACAGCTTCAAGGGCTTATCACTGAGCAGCAAGTTGAGCGAATTATTTCTATACTGAAGAGAGCACAACTACCAGTCCATACACCGGAGCAGATGTCATTTGCTGATTTTATCAAGCACATGATGCGCGATAAGAAAGTATTGTCTGGTGAACTTCGACTGGTTTTGCCTACCAGTATAGGAACAGCCGAAGTAGTAAAAGGTGTTCCTGAGTCGGTACTTGAGCAAGCGATCGACTTCGCACGCACCGTATAATTCTTCTAGTCTGTAATACCAAACTGGCATCAATGATGTTGGTTTGGTACTACTCATATTGTCATTAGGATAACGCAAATGAGCTTGGCGCATGATCCACGTGTGTTGGAATTAGACTCTCAGACAGAACTGCTGGAACGATTGCAGCTGTTAACTAATTTTGGCTCAAACTTGGTGACATTAGGAGGAGCTCCGGGAGCTGGAAAAACTTGGCTAGCGCAATGCTATCTCGAAGCGTGGGCTCAAGATAAAAACCAGTCTCTACTCATGTGTCATGCCAACCAAGGTGATGACCAGCGTCGCTCGACAATCTTAACTCAGCTCGTGTCCGAGCCGCTATTTAACCCATCCGACTCTCTTGTGGAATCTTTTACGCGCTTAATGGAAGGTGAAAGCTGTGATGTGGTAATCGCAGTGGATGATGCTCATCTGCTGAGTGAGTCTTTTGTGTCTGAGCTTTGGATGTTAGTGCTTGAAGCGCAAACCAACCCGAGCTGGACTGTTAATGTGCTGTTGTTTGCAGAGTCTAACAGTATGGATGCGCTCCTGACTCGTTTAAGTTATGGTCAGGAACACAAACCAATTGATCTTGAAATTGAACCACTTAGCCAGCAGGAAGCGGATCGTTTTTTTGAACATTTGGTGATTCGATTTGTCGAAGATGACATGGAAAAACGGGTACGCAACGCGTATCGGACGGTCGCTCGCCGCCCTGGCGAGATCATGGCGTTAGGGGATTATAAAGTGGAAAAAAGGATTATTATCCGCTCGATAGTGGGTTCTCCGGTGAATATTGCATTACTGGTTATTACTTTGCTGGTATTAATCGGTGGCGGGTACTGGTGGATGATGATGCAACCATCTGCGGACGACAAAGCACAGCAAATTACCCAGTCGATGGAGCAGACGGTGATTCCTACTCTCCCTGAAAGTGAATCTGAAACAGAAGCTAGCGCAGTTATCATTGAATCAGAGCCCGTTATAGATCAGACCTTGGTGAATGCGGTTGATGACTCTATGGCTTTGCCACCCGATGTCACCGAGCAGGTAACAAGTGTCGGTACTGCCGATGATGCCCAACAGCGTGTAGTGATCACATCAGACGTTGTCGATGCGCTGATGGAAGGGAAACCTGAACAAGTGGATACCAGCGTGATCGATGAGGTGGTTGAACAATCTATGGTCGAAGAACCGACTCCGGTTGAAGAAGCGTTATCGCCTCAAGAACAGACGCCATCAACAACAGAAACGGTCATTAAGTTCTCCTTTACTAAAGATGAACTTAAGAGTTTTTCTTCACGCAGCTACACTTTGCAGCTTGCTGCCGTTAGCTCACTTCAAGAAGTTCAGAAATTTATCGATCAGCATCAACTTGCTAACCAAGTGTTTATTTATCCAACGGAACGCAATGGTGTTGAATGGTACATTATCACCTATCAAAACTACCCAACGATTCAGGTTGCACGTGATGCAGTGGCTGGATTATCGAGTGAATTACAAAAACTGGATCCGTGGGCAAAGTCGTTGAATCAAGTTCAACGCGAGATAGATCGTGGCAGCCAAGAGAACTAGATTGTTTTTCACCGCAAAATAGCCTGAGATTAATTACAAAATATGTTACATTCCGCAGCCTTAATTTGTGGTTGATAGATAGAGCACTAGATGAAGAAGCAGCGAGCCTTCCTGAAATGGGCAGGGGGTAAATATGGACTTGTCGAAGATATCCAGCGTCACTTGCCTGAAGCTCGTAAACTGGTAGAGCCGTTCGTAGGTGCTGGTTCTGTTTTCCTCAATACGGACTACGAGCAATACCTGCTGGCAGATATTAATCCGGATCTGATCAACCTGTATAACCTTCTTAAAGTAAATCCACAAGAGTACATCTCGGAAGCGAAGCGTTGGTTCTGTGCTGAGAATAATCGTAAGGAAGCTTATCTCGATATTCGTCAGCAGTTTAATGCCACTGACGATGTCATGTATCGCTCCTTAGCATTTCTTTATATGAACCGTTTTGGTTTTAATGGCTTATGCCGTTACAACAAGAAGGGTGGGTTTAATGTCCCTTTCGGTTCGTATAAGAATCCGTACTTCCCTGAAGCAGAGCTAGAGTTCTTTGCGGAAAAATCAAAGAAGGCGACTTTCGTATGTGAAGGCTACCATGAGACCTTCAAGCGTGCGCGAAAGGGCAGTGTGGTTTATTGTGATCCTCCTTATGCACCGTTATCTAACACAGCGAACTTTACGTCATACGCAGGCAATGGGTTCAGCTTAGATGATCAGGCCGCTTTGGCGGATGTTGCCGAGCGAGCTGCGGTAGAACGTGGAATCTCAGTTCTTATCTCTAACCACGATACAACACTCACTCGTCGCTTATATCATGGCGCAGAGCTTAACGTGGTTAAGGTGAAGCGTACTATAAGCCGCAATGGTGCAGGGCGAAATAAAGTCGATGAACTGCTAGCGCTATTTAAGCCAACAGACGGTGAATAATCACATTTCATCAAGCTTTCCTATCTTCTGACCTTTAGCTTAGGTAGAATTGCGCGCAAAATGCTCTGTAATTCAGAGAATCTGTTTTGAATGCAATGATGCCAATTACTACTAGAGGTCAGGTATGAAAGATTTCCTTATCGCTCCATCGATTTTGTCTGCAGACTTTGCTCGCTTGGGTGAAGACGTTGAAAAAGTGCTCGCAGCAGGCGCTGACGTGGTTCACTTCGACGTAATGGATAACCACTACGTACCAAACCTGACTTTTGGCGCACCTATCTGTAAAGCATTGCGTGATTACGGTATTACCGCACCGATTGATGTTCACCTTATGGTTAAGCCGGTTGATAGCATCGTTCCAGATTTCGCCAAAGCTGGCGCATCGATGATCACATTCCATATCGAAGCATCAGAGCACGTTGATCGTACGTTGCAACTGATTAAAGAGCACGGCTGTAAAGCGGGTGTTGTACTCAACCCTGCGACCCCTTTGTCACACCTTGAGTACATCATGGACAAAGTGGATATGATTCTACTGATGTCAGTGAACCCAGGCTTTGGCGGTCAGTCTTTCATTCCAAATACCCTTGATAAGTTACGTGCAGTGCGCAAGATGATTGACGAATCGGGTCGCGATATCCGTTTGGAAATCGATGGTGGTGTGAAAGTGGATAACATCAAAGAGATCGCGGAAGCTGGCGCGGATATGTTCGTAGCCGGTTCTGCAATCTTTAACGAGCCTGATTACAAACAAGTGATCGACCATATGCGCGCAGAATTGGCTCAGGTGAAGTAATTCGATGAATAAGCGTATTAAACTGATTGCCTTCGATTTGGATGGTACTTTGCTTGATAGTGTACCTGATCTCGCGGTAGCGGCTGATCAAGCTGTTCAAGCATTGGGCTTTCCCGCTGTCACTGAAGAGCAAGTTCGAGACTATGTGGGTAACGGTGCTGATATTCTTATCGGGCGTTCACTTAGCCGTAGTTTTACCGTGTCACCTGATCTTGACCCACAATTGCATGCCAAGGCTCGTGTGTTATTTGATGATTATTACCAACAAGGCGGGCACAAGTTAAGTCATTTATACCCAGCGGTAAAAGAGACTTTGGCTGAACTGCACCGTGCTGGCTTTACGATGGCGTTGGTGACCAACAAACCTTCCAAGTTTGTTCCTGAAGTGTTGGCTCAGCATAACATTGGCCAATACTTTGTAGATGTTATTGGTGGTGATACTTTCCCTGAAAGAAAACCTAACCCCATCGCACTTAACTGGCTGCTTGAGAAGCACAACTGCCAGCCTGAAGAAATGTTGATGGTTGGCGATTCAAGCAATGACATCAAAGCGGCGAAGAATGCAGGTTGTTACTCATTTGGTCTTACTTATGGCTACAACCACGGTGAGCCAATCTCTGACTCTGAGCCAGATTACGTCGCGGACACCATCGCAGATTTAGTCGATGCTGTAACGGTTTGCGCGTAAGTGCAATAAAATATCTTCCAAAATACTCGTTAATGAGTACACTGAGTAAACCGTGTCACTAGGTGATTGATAACCTGAATCGACACGGTTTTTTCATATATTTAGATTAAGAAGTCAAAGGAATCATTCCCATGAGCAAACCCATTGTATTGAGTGGTGTTCAACCATCAGGTGAACTAAGTATC
The DNA here is from genome assembly GCF_036533795.1 of Vibrio sp. M250220. NCBI lineage: Bacteria > Pseudomonadati > Pseudomonadota > Gammaproteobacteria > Vibrionales > Vibrionaceae > Vibrio > Vibrio sp. M250220. The sequence goes on from NZ_JATABI010000020.1 coordinate 37,433, forward strand.
GGTAACTACTTGGGTGCTCTACGTCAATGGCAACAAATGCAGGACGATTATGATTGCCAATACTGTGTAGTAGACCTTCATGCAATTACTGTTCGCCAAGATCCAAAGGCACTGCATGAAGCGACGCTTGACGCATTAGCAATCTGTCTTGCCGTTGGTGTTGAACCGAAAAAGAGCACGCTATTTGTTCAGTCTCATGTACCAGAGCATGCTCAACTTGGTTGGCTTCTTAACTGCTATACCCAGATGGGTGAACTTGGTCGTATGACTCAGTTTAAAGATAAGTCTGCTCGTTATTCAAAAGATACCTCTAGCCAGTTCGGTGATGTGAATGTGGGTTTGTTTGACTACCCTGTATTGATGGCAGCTGACATCCTGCTTTACGGTGCTCACCAAGTGCCAGTAGGTAGCGATCAGAAGCAGCACTTGGAGTTAGCACGCGATATTGCTAACCGTTTTAACAACATCTATTCGCCAGAGCAGCCTATCTTCCAAGTACCAGAACCGTATATTCCAACAGTGAATGCACGCGTGATGAGCCTTCAAGATGCGACTAAGAAGATGTCAAAATCAGACGATAACCGTAAAAACGTGATTACTCTGTTGGAAGAGCCTAAGTCAATCATTAAAAAGATTAACAAAGCTCAAACAGACGCAGAGACACCACCACGTATCGCGCATGACTGGGATAACAAAGCCGGTATTTCTAACTTGATGGGTCTTTACTCGGCAGCGACGGGTTTAAGCTTTGAAGAGATTGAAGCTAAGTACCAAGGCGTTGAAATGTATGGTCCGTTCAAGAAAGATGTCGGCGAAGCCCTTGTCGCAATGCTTGAGCCTATCCGAGCTGAATACCATCGTATCCGCGCTGATCGTGCTTACATGGATCAAGTGATGAGACAGGGTGCGGAAAAAGCGTCAGCTCGTGCTGCTGAAACATTGAAGAAAGCATACCAAGCAGTAGGTTTCGTTACACGCCCGTAGTGCTGAGAAAAGCCAGAACGCTGCGCTTCGAGATCGGGCTACGCCCTTCGAGATGCTAGATCGCTTCGCTCCGAGAACGGACTTCGTCCTTCGAGAGGCTCTTGTGGTGAGTGAGTCGAAAGTTGCAGGCAGCGCTGGCTAACGCTTAAGTCTAATTGTCTGATTTTAAAAGAAAAGGGTTGATATACACTGTCAACCCTTCCAAGTTTTTCTCGCTTCTCGCTTCTCGCTTCTCGCTTCTCGCTTCTCGCTTCTCGCTTCTCGCTTCTCGCTTCTCGCTATTGCGCGCCCTCAAAGCCCATTTGACGCCACGCTTCAAAAGCAATGATCGCCACCGCATTGGAGAGGTTGAGACTGCGTGCATCAGGCATCATTGGAATGCGGATGCGCTGTTCCATAGGCATACTTTCAATCAAATCAGCGGGTAGGCCGCGAGTTTCTGGGCCGAATAACAGCACGTCACCTTTATGGAATTGAGCGTCGACGTGATGACCTGTGGTTTTTGTTGTGCAGGCAAAGATGCGATAGTCACCGCGCTCTTTCTCTAAGTATTCCACAAATGCCTGATAGTTTTTGTGTCGAATAACGCGAGCAAGATCATGATAGTCGAGCCCTGCGCGACGTACTTTCTTCTCTTCCAAATCAAACCCTAGTGGCTCAATCAAATGTAAGTTGGCACCACAGTTGGCACATAGACGAATAATGTTACCAGTATTAGGTGCGATCTCAGGCTCATATAGGGCGATATCAAACATATTGTGATTCTTTAATTACTGACAGGATTGAGGCCTGAAAGTATAAGGCGGCTTGCCACAGCCGCCAAGTCTGATGTAGTGATTTTGTAGGGATACTTAGTGATGGAGAGGGAGTGTGATCGTCACGCACAGTCCACCTAGCTTGCTGCGCGTTGCACTCACGGTTCCGCTGTGCTGCCTTACCGCACTTTCGGTGATGGTTAATCCTAGTCCGGTACCACCACTGTGCCTATCACGAGCCGTTGACACGCGATAGAAAGGGCGGAAGATCGCATCGAGTTCATGGTCAGGTACCCCATCACCGTTGTCATCAACAGTGATCGTAATGTACTGGTTGGACTCTACCACTTGAACTTCGATACGATCCTTTCCGTAGTAGATGGCGTTGCGGACGATATTGTCTACCGCACTCATCAGCAACTTGGGATTACCTGATATTGCACAACTTGGCAAGGGAGTGAAAACCAGTTCTTTATCCATTTGTTCTGCTTCAAATTGAGCATCAGAAAGGATGGCTTCCCATAGACTACTGACGGGCTGTAGCTCTCGATTTAAGTGGCTGTCGACTTGCATTCGTGACAGCTCAAGAAGTTCAGCAATCATCTGCTCTAAGCGTTGCGCTTCGGTATCTATGCGAGTTAATTCCGCGCTCTCTCCTTGTTTTCTGGTGGCAAGCGCGTTTGCCATGCGCAGACGAGTGAGAGGAGAACGAAGTTCATGGGATATGTCGGACAGCAGTCTCTGTTGACCTGAGATCATCTGGTTCACGGCCTCAACCATTTGGTTGAAGCTAGCTCCTGCTTGGCGGAATTCACTGGTGCCTTTCTCCAAGCTAGGGTCGACAACAAACTCACCTTTCGCGACACGCTTTGCCGCTCGTTCAAGCTTACGAGCGGGTTGACTTAATGCCCACGCTAACCAAAGCAGTAAGGGCGTACTTACGATCATTACCGCAAATAGTAGCTGGAACGGTCGGTCAAACATTCGTAGCAAGAAAGGAGGTGGCTGATTCCACTTTACACCAACAAACAGTAATAGTTCCTGTTTTGCTAATGTCACAGGGAGGGGACCGGCAAACATGTAGTGACCGTATAGTTTTTGTTTTGGCTTTCCTGAAAGCTCGACACTCGTGATGAAGTTTTGTAGCGCTTTCGATCTATGTTCTCTTGAATCTTGTGTGGTTAGCAGGCTACCGTCGAGGTCGGTAACAAAAAAGCGCGGCCGTGTATCGCGAGGCGAGCGAGAAGGACCTTCAAGTTTGAATAGAATATTGGCAAGGTTTTCCCCGTTGGCGAACTGCTTCTCAATCGTCATTTTGAGTTCGATCAGACGATCATATTGATCGGCGGGAATATCACGAGCTTTCCTTGGATCAAGGTGAGGCAGAGACAGTACCGCCATCAGCACCAGAAACATAGTAAACCAAAAGATCGCAAAGATACGACCGTACAGACTGGTGATTTTTGGAAGTCGCATTAGTCCTCCTCAACCAGTAGATAGCCACGACCACGAAGCGTTTTGATACGTGATTTGCCATCTTCTCTATCCGGAAGTTTTTTCCGCAAGTTAGATACATGCATATCGATAGCGCGATCAAAAGCGGCTAGACGTTTGCCCAGTACATCGAGGCTAAGGGTCTCTTTGGTTAGTGTCTGTCCCGGATTTTGAACAAAGTGGCTCAACAATGCGAACTCAGTGGTGGTCAGATCAAGCAGTTGGCCCTGACAGTAAGCCTCCTGCTTGCCGGGATAGATTTGAATATCTTGGTATTCGACACAGTCTGAGTTTTTACCTTGCTTGCCATTGTCTGAGCTTTGAGTGCGACGTAAGATTGCTCGGATTCGCGCGAGTAATTCACGATCGCTGAACGGTTTAGGTAGGTAGTCATCAGCACCCAGTTCGAGACCAATAACACGGTCAATCTCTTCACCTTTGGCCGTGAGCATCAATACTGGGGTTTGCCAGTCTTCTCGGAGACGTTTGAGAGTTTCCATCCCATTGAGTTTAGGCATCATGACATCGAGCAGAATTAAATCAACATCATCGCTAAGTCGTGCTAGTCCTTCTTCACCATTGTTTGCTTCCGATACGTCGAACCCCTCAAAAGAGAGAACTTCTTTCAACAGGCTTGTGAGTTCTGTATCGTCGTCAATTAACAGTATATGTGGCATAGCAAGGTCTCAACTTAGTTTGGTTATCGTTAGTTTACTGGGAAAACGTCCATTGATTTAGTGTCATTATTGTTCTTTACGATTCTTTACGCTCTATAGACGTTGCTTTACGCTGCAAGTCGTATTCTACACTTAACCGCTGTGAAGACAGCTCATTCAACAGATTAACGTGAAGGGTACGATTATGAAATTAGCAAAAAAGGTAGTATTGGCAGCCGCTGTTCTTCCACTAGCATTAGGTACAGCAAGTGCTTACGCATTTGGCGGAAAAGATCACAATAATGGTGGAAATGGTCGACACGGCGAATGTGGTGGTGGTTTTGACCGAGGCATTATGCGTCAATTAGACCTCACAGATGCGCAAAAAACTCAGCTTCAAGAGATGCGCGAAACGAATAACCAGCAGAAAAAAGCGGTATTCCACGCAGAGAAATTAGCTCAAAAAGCTAAAGTAGAACAGTTGCTACTTGCTGATAATTTTGATCAGGCTGCGGCAAACGAATTAGCCAAAGCTATGGTTGAACAACAAACTGAACGCAAAGTGAAAATGTTAGAAAGACAGCACAAGATGCTAAGTATTCTGACACCTGAGCAAAAAGCGAAGTATTTCGAGTTGCAACAAGAGCGAGCTACAGAGCGTTCAGAAAAGATGCAAAAACATACCAACTAAGTTCTAGAGTTAGTGGATCAAAGGCGGCTGAAAAGTCGTCTTTTTTATATCATTTTTATTCAACTTGTGAAGCGTTATACTTAGGGAATGTTTGCTTACTAATCAAAGTACTATGAAACAGGAATACGCTCGCCTTGTCACCATGGCGGCTTGGACAGCTACGATAGTGGCTACGCTTTTACTTATTGTTAAAGTCGCAGCTTGGTGGGTCACGGGATCGGTCAGTCTTCTCGCGTCACTAATTGACTCGATGCTTGATATTGCCGCCTCACTGGTCAATTTGGTTGTCGTGCGGTACTCATTACAACCAGCAGACCGAGAGCACACCTTTGGTCATGGTAAAGCAGAGTCTTTAGCTGCCTTAGCTCAAGCGATGTTCATTTCAGGTTCGGCGGTCTTTCTTATTCTTAACGGTATAGAACGTTTCTTCAGGCCTCATGCTCTCCAGTCACCAGAGTATGGCGTATATGTCAGTTTGTTTGCCATTGCGGTGACATTGGGTTTGGTTACCTTCCAAAAACAAGTTGTCAAAAAAACGGGCAGCCAAGCGATCGCAGCCGATTCACTTCACTATCAGTCTGATCTCTATATGAACGCGGCTATTATGTTGGCGCTGGGTTTAAGTTGGTTTGGTATCACACAGGCAGATGCGGTGTTTGCTGTCGGGATCGGTGTGTTTATCTTATACAGCGCATTCAAGATGGTTCAGGAAGCCATTCAAACGCTACTGGACAGAAAGCTTCCGGATGATGAACTTAAAGCCATTCGACAGTGTTGTTTGAATGTGAAGGGGGTACTGGGCGTTCATCAACTAAGAACACGGATGTCTGGCCCGACACGTTTTATTCAGCTTCATTTGGAATTGGAAGATAATATGCCATTGCTTGAGGCGCATCGAATCTCTGATCAAGTCGAGGATAAATTGCTTGAGCTTTTTCCTCAATCGGATGTACTAATTCATCAGGATCCCTATTCTGTGGTATTGGGAGCGGAGAAAGTCCAGAAATCTCAAGATTGGTAAGAGTAATAACGCAGACAAACCGTCAACTATTGACTATCTTTTCAGCGATACCACTTTTAACTGTGATCCTGATGTGTATCAAGTAAGTCAATGTGCAAAGCTGTAATACTCTTACATAAGTAGAAAACTTACATAATTTGATGCAAATAAAAGTAGTATTCCTTTCTAGGAAAGGTAACATATTGCACAGTTAAAGGAATTTTGTTGGTGGCTTGTTTGAAAGCGGCTGACGTAAAAATTGAAATAAGATTCCCAAAAATCGAGGGTGAGCATGATTAAGAAGATCGGTGTCTTAACAAGTGGCGGTGACGCACCTGGTATGAACGCAGCAGTCCGTGGTGTAGTTCGTACTGCACTATCTGAAGGGTTAGAGGTTTACGGTGTATTCGATGGCTACTTAGGCCTATATGAAGATCGTATCAAACAACTGGATCGTTCAAGCGTTTCTGACGTGATCAACAAGGGCGGTACGTTCCTAGGTTCTGCACGTTTCCCTGAGTTCAAAGAAGTCGAAGTTCGCCAAAAAGCGATCGAAAACTTACAGAAACACGGCATTGAAGCTCTTGTTGTTATCGGCGGTGACGGCTCTTACATGGGTGCGAAGAAGCTGACTGAAATGGGTTACCCATGTATTGGTCTTCCTGGCACAATCGACAACGACATCGCAGGTACAGATTACACAATCGGTTACCTAACTGCTCTAAATACAGTTATCGATGCGATCGACCGTCTACGTGATACTTCATCTTCTCACCAACGTATTTCTATCGTAGAGATCATGGGTCGTCACTGTGGTGATCTTACGCTTATGTCTGCGATCGCTGGTGGCTGTGAGTACATCATCACACCAGAAACGGGTCTAGATAAAGAGAAGCTAATTGGTAATATCCAAGATGGCATCGCTAAAGGTAAGAAGCATGCGATCATTGCTCTAACAGAGCTAATGATGGATGCGAACGAGTTAGCTAAAGAGATCGAAGCGGCAACAGGTCGTGAGACTCGTGCTACAGTTCTGGGCCACATTCAACGTGGTGGTCGTCCAACTGCGTTTGACCGTGTACTCGCTTCACGTATGGGTAACTACGCTGTACATCTTCTAATGGAAGGTCAAGGTGGTCGCTGTGTTGGTATTCAGAAAGAGCAACTTGTTCACCACGATATTATCGATGCAATCGAGAACATGAAGCGTCCTGTACGCACTGACCTGTTCAAGGTAGCGGAAGAGTTGTTCTAAGCACATCGCTAAAATGATTCAAATAAAAAGCCAGTTGGGAAACCAACTGGCTTTTTTACTATTTGTCGTTTGGTTAGTTCACAATCATGGTTGAGATAACGTAACCGACAGTCGTAGCGGTAACCACGCCAATGAAACCTGGTAGCAAGAAGCTGTGGTTGAGAATGTACTTCCCGATTTGGGTTGTCCCTGAGCGGTCGAAGGTAATCGCGGCTAGGTCACTTGGATAGAACGGGAAGAAGAAGTAAGCATAACATGCGGGTAGTACACCAATCAGAACAGGGGCTGGAATGCCCATCGCAAATCCAAGTGGCAGCATGATGGTAAGAACCGCAGCCTGACTCTTGAGGAATACTGACACCACAAACATCGCGATGGCGAAAGTCCATGGATGCGCGGCCACAATGTCACTCACCAAACTGATTAAGTAGGGTTTGTGGAAGCCGATAATCGTGTCACTCATCCAAGCAATACCAAAGATGATGATCACCGCCGTCATACCTGCGATAAACACGTTACTGTGGACGATTTTTTTCGGCTCTACTTTAGTGGTGAGTAGAATCAACGCACCGACAGATAGCATCAGGAACTGAATCGCTACCGACATCTTAACTCCGCTTGGTAGCAGACCTAAATCTTTACCAAACATCGCGACAAATATGACGGTGGCAATACCCGCTAGGAAGATGGTTAAGCCTTTCTTAGCGATTCCTTCATGAGCTTGGTCATCTTCTTCGTCACTAGTGGCATCAACCAGTTGTGCTTTGAACTCAGGATCTTGGCAACGCTCAATAAACGCTGCGTCTTGGTCGAGCTCTTGACCGCGTTTTAAGCTCCATAGACAGCCGACGAGCACGCCAATCAGAGTGGCTGGAATGGTCACAAGTAATACGTTAACTAAGCTGATATCTAGGCTGTTATCTGCTGCTGTTGCCATGACGACCGCTGCTGCTGCCGCTATCGGACTGGCGGTAATGCCCATTTGTGAGGCTACGGTTGCCATTGCCATTGGGCGCTCAGGACGAATGCCTTTCTTATAGGCGACATCGTAAATAACAGGCAGTAGTGGGTAAACGGAGTGACCCGTGCCGACAAGTACTGTTAATGAGTAGGTACAAAGTGGGCCGAGGAAGACGATTTGACTTGGGTGCTTACGTAATAAACGTTCGGCAAATTTAACTAGCAGCTTGAGGCCGCCAGTGGCTTCTAAGGTTGCCGATGCGGCGACCACCGCGAGAATGATCAGCATTACGCTGATAGGTGGCGAGCCCGGAGCGATACCAAAAACAAAAGCGAGGACCGAAACGCCTAGGCCCCCGAGTAGACCAAAAGCAATGCCTCCGTGGCGGATACCGATAAATATCACCGTCAGAAGCAGGAGCATATGCACGTAAAACATAAGTAAACCCTACAATGGTAATGAAACTATCTGTACATTACCCAAAAGTGGTAGGCGTTAATGTGAGGCTTAGTGCTTATATCGTGACAAGCTTTTGTTTTCGAACGCTTCTTTGTCTTTCATCAAAATGCGGCGTTGTATCGATAGATTTGTTTCGATTTCGCCGCAATGATCATGGTTTTGGACGAGATACTTTGCGGCTATGGAATTTTTGGTGCACACCACGGCGCAATGCTTTGATTCTATTTTCGGCTCTATCTACCCCAAGCAGGACACTTAATACCAGCAGAGTGATGACAACAGATTGTTGTAAGTAGCCGAGTCCGATCATCATACCTAGCGCAGCTAATACCCAGATAACTGCTGCAGATGTAACGCCATGGATCTTACCATCTAAGGTCATCATTACACCGGCGCCTAAGAATCCAACACCGGTAATGATCTGGCCGAGCACACGCGCTTGATCTAGGGTATTTGGCGACAGAGAGACTGCCATCGACATAAAGAAATAGGTGCCAGAAATGATCAAGATTGAGGTTCTGATACCAACAGGTTTACCGCGAGTCTGACGCTCGACACCGACTAGAATGCCATTGATGGCGCAGCAAAGTAGCGCTAGCCAACTAAACGGTCCTAAGTCTAATAGTTGATCTAAAGTTGGTTGCATTATGACCTCCAAAACGCTTGAGTATGCATAGATTACAGGTGTCGATCGAACAAAAGATTTCTATCTTTAAGACAAAAAACTAGCAGCCATTTGTGGTAAGAATGAAACTCGGAGGATCGGTTTCCGTCGCCTCGGTGTACTGCAAGAAGCAGTTTAGTCCAACTTGTCTTCGACTCGCCGGCATATAGAGAATGATGCCATCGTCACCATTGGTATTGCTAAAGTACCAGTCAGCATTGTCGCGGCCCCAAGTGGTATTTTCTATGTTGGCATCAATAAGATGAGCCCATGCGTTTGCATTGTCTGCTCTCGCATAGCCGTAGACGAGCAAGACATTCTCACCTTCAATTTCAATCGAAGCGTTCTCCTCGGTGTTGAGACCTCGAACCGATGACAAACCAATTAACTGATCGTTTGCTCCTTGCATGGCACTACGTAACCCTTGTAGGGCTGAAATGCGTGCGTCCGACTGGATATTTAACATACGTGGCAATGCTGTGACCGCTAGGATACCGAGCACAACAATGACGATAATGAGTTCAATCAGGGTAAATCCACGTACGTTTTTCATTACTACTCTAAATGTAGGTCGAGAGGGGTTTTACTGGCGCGGCCGCCAATTTCTCTAGTCAGTTTCGGTACCAAGTAACCAGAGACTTGTTCCAGCACGCCGGCCATGATTCTTTTGGCTTCCTGATCGGAAATAAAGAAATGCGCAGCGCCTTGCACCTTGTCTAGTACATGGATGTAATACGGCAGAATGCCTGCATCAAACAGTGCGTTGCTCAGCGCAACTTGGCTAGCAACACTGTCATTCACACCTTTAAGCATCACGCCTTGGTTGAGTAGAGTAACACCAACTTGTTTGAGTCGAGACAATGCGTTGGTCAGAGTTTGATCTATCTCCTGTGCATGATTGATATGCGTAACTAAGATCACTTGTAGACGAGTTTGAGCCAATGTGTCCGTCAGAGTCTGGGTGATGCGATCTGGGATGACGACAGGTAAGCGAGAGTGAATACGTAAGCGCTTAATATGGCCAATATCTGCAATATGCTTGATGAGCCAATTTAACTCCTCATCCTTGGCCATGAGAGGATCGCCACCGGATAAAATGATCTCATCGATTTCAGGGTGCTGCTGAATGTAGTCGAGGCTGGTTTGCCAAACTTGCTTAGACCCTTTGTTTTCGTCGTACGGGAAATGACGACGGAAACAGTAGCGGCAATTGACGGCACAGCCGCCTTTTACAATCATCAATGCGCGATTACGATATTTGTGCAGTAATCCTGGGATGGCATTGTTCTGCTCTTCGAGCGGATCGTTGGAATATCCTTGATGAATTTCAAACTCCTCACTCAATGGCAGCACCTGACGTAAAAGCGGGTCATAAGGGTTGCCTTTTTCCATTCTATCGACAAAACTTTGCGGCACACGCTGCGCAAAAAGCTTTCGAGCTTCAAACCCGTTCAGCCAAGGGGTCGGATCAATTTCAAGTTGTTCGAGCAGTTTTGCAGGATCCGAGATCCCATTCGCTAGCTGTTTAAGCCAGTTTTGCTCAACAGATTCAACTTTTCGGGTTATGATGTGCGGCATTGAATTTAGCTCTAAGAATGTAAGAGGAAAAAATGGCTACTGTTAGCACCAATGAATTTAAAGGCGGTCTAAAACTAATGCTTGATAACGAGCCTTGCGTTATCTTGGAAAACGAATACGTTAAACCTGGTAAAGGCCAAGCGTTCAACCGCGTAAAAATTCGTAAACTTCTTTCTGGTAAAGTGCTAGAGAAAACCTTCAAGTCTGGTGATACTTGTGAAGTTGCAGACGTAATGGATATCGACCTAGATTATCTATATAACGACGGCGAATTCTACCACTTTATGAACAACGAAACATTCGAGCAGATTGCTGCTGATGTTAAAGCGGTAGGTGACAACGCTAAGTGGTTGGTTGAAAACAACACTTGTATGTTAACTCTTTGGAACGGCAACCCAATTGTGGTAACGCCACCAAACTTCGTTGAGCTAGAAGTAACCGATACAGATCCAGGCCTAAAAGGCGATACTCAAGGTACGGGTGGTAAACCTGCAACACTGTCTACAGGTGCAGTAGTACGCGTTCCTCTGTTCATCTCTATCGGCGAAGTGATCAAAGTAGATACTCGCTCTGGCGAATACGTTAGTCGTGTAAAATAAGCATTACTTAGGTTAAGTTTTAGAAAAAGGTCACTTCGGTGGCCTTTTTTATTTTTATCTGCAAGGTTTGATGTGCCACAATTCTAGGTCAGTCCGATGGTACTAAACTATAACCTATGAAACAGTCTCTTAAAATATGGCTGGATGCCGCTCGACCAAAAACCTTGCCTCTCGCATTGGTTTCTATCTTAACGGGTAGCGTATTGGCGTACTCCACTCACCAATTCTCTTTTGTTGTTGCGTTATTGGCGTTTTTGACAGCGACTCTGCTGCAGATTTTATCGAATCTTGCCAATGATTATGGCGATGCAGTGAAAGGAACCGACAATGAAAATCGACTTGGACCGATGCGTGCGATTCAGTCAGGTGCAGTGAGTCAGTCTGCTATGAAGCAGGCGATGATGATTAATGTGGTCCTGACTGTTATTGCGGGTCTGACGTTGGTGATGTACGCGTTAGAAAGCTTACAGAGCATCTTGGCCTTTATTGGCTTGGGGATGTTGGCAATCGTTGCGGCAATTGCTTACACCGTTGGCAATAAACCTTATGGCTATGTTGGCTTAGGTGATATTTCCGTCTTTATTTTCTTTGGTTTACTTGGCGTAGCAGGGACTTACTTCTTGCATGCCGGCATCGTGGCGCCTTTGCTGATCCTGCCAGCGATTGGCTGTGGTTTACTGGCTGTCGCAGTCCTTAATATCAATAACATGCGCGATATTGATAACGACCAAGAATGCGGTAAGAAGACGGTCGCCGTGCGTCTTGGGCAAAAACGTGCCAAGCAGTACCACTTTGTCCTACTAGTGGGTGCTGTTATTGCTTTTGCCGCCTATTTGGTGCATCAACCTAGCCCAATATGGATCAGTCTGCCTTTTCTTCTCAGTCTTATTGTGACCTACAAACATGGTCGAGCAGTCTGGTTGGCACAGCAACCAGCGCAGATTGCGCCAATGATGCCTGCAATAGTGAAATGCTCAATGGTGACCAACTTGCTGTTTGCTGGAGTGGTCATAGCTCAAACTCTGGTGAGTTAAATGATGCATGTCATTGCAATGACTTAATGACCCTATATACTCGATGGAGATAACGAACGGTATGGGAAGGAATACTATGGAATACAATACCTCTGCCTTGTGCGACATCTACTTAGAGCAAGTCGATGTCGTTGAGCCCATGTTTAGTAACTTTGGTGGGTGCGCATCGTTCGCAGGCCAGATCACTACGGTGAAATGCTACGAAGACAATGGATTAATCCGTGAGATCTTAGAGCAAGACGGCCTTGGTCGAGTACTGCTTATTGACGGTGGTGGATCTTTACGCCGAGCTTTGATTGATGCAGAACTTGCGTCAATGGCAGAAGAGAACGAGTGGGAAGGTATTGTTGTTTACGGTTGCGTCCGAGAAGTGGATGAACTGGAAGACATGAGTATCGGTATTCAAGCTATTGCTTCTATTCCAGTAGGCGCAACGTCCCAAGGTGTGGGGGAGGTTGATATTCCGGTTAACTTCGGTGGCGTCACTTTCCTTCCAGAAGATTACCTATACGCAGACAACACAGGGGTGATTCTTTCTCAAGAACCACTTGATGTTGATTTAGAAATCGACGATGAAGAAGAAATCGTGGTTAATGAATAACCCGTGAATCTTTGCACAAACACTGGCCGAAAGGTCGGTGTTTTGTTTTATGGCCGTGAAGTAAGATAAGTACGACGAAGTTTGGTTGCATAAAGATAGCCCGCTGTTCCTCCGACAATATTGCCTAGTGCAATTCCGACAAATAGTCCTTCAATACCGTACCACTGACCGCCAAGCCACGCGCATGGTAAGGTAAAAAGAAACAAACGCATAAAGCTCCATTGGAAAGCACGCATCGGTTGATGAAGGGCATTGAGTCCAGAGACCAACATCATCATTATGCCTTGAAAACCATAGCTAAAAGGCACCACCAACAGGTAATGCCAAAGCAGATCTTTTACCGCAACCTCTTGAGAGAAAAGGGCTGCAATCGGGATACTGAGTGGCACCATCATAATGAATATCCCGAGCTGGAAGACGATGGAAAAGCGCATGCCAAGAAATAGACCAGCAAAACTTCTTGTTGGATTATTCGCTCCCATATTCTGGGCGATGAAGGGCGTTAGAGCTGAAGTCAACGCCATTAAAACTAATATCAGAATTGACTCAACTCTCTGCGCTGCGCCATAAGCGGCAACCGCTGCTGTGCCATGAGAAGAGAGCATCATCATTAAAATAGCGCCCGAGATAGGAGTTAGAGCATTAGATAGTGCCGCTGGAGTACCAATCTTAAGGATTTGTTTCCAGTCTTTTAAGAGAGAATCAAAGTTAGGCAGAGCAAGAAGCTTCTCACGTTTCGCCAATACATAAAGCGAACCGATTAAAGCCCCAAGCCAACTGAATGCACTGGCGATGGCAGCGCCTTGAATTCCAAGTTCTGGAAAAGGTCCGTAGCCAAAGATCAGTAGCGGGTCGAGTAGCCCGTTAATAAATCCAGCTAACATCATGATTTTTGCTGGGGTTTTTGTATCGCCTGTGGCACGAATTGCACTGTTACCCGCCATTGGGATCACCAGCAGAGGAATGGTGAGATACCATATCTGCATGTACTGTTTTATCAGCGGCAGTAAATCAGCTTTTGCGCCAAGAGCTAGAAATAAAGGCTCTATGGAAAAGAAACCTATCGCTGAAGCGAGCACCACAAGAGTCACAGCCAAGATTAGACCGTGGGTAGAAAATCGCGCAGCGTCTTGAGCTTGACCTTGTCCCAGCAAACGTCCAATGCTGGTCGACAGACCAATACCGATTCCCATAGTGATACAGTTGACCGCGAAGGTCACTGGAAAGGTATAGCTGATCGCCGCTAGGGCTTGTGTACCTAGCAGAGAGATAAAGAATGTATCGACTAAGTTGAACATCAGAATCGCGATCATGCCGAACGTCATCGGAACGGTCATCTGACGGAGAACTAGGGGAATTGAGCCTGTTAAAAGGCCATGCTTATCCTGCATTCGGCACAACTACTAGTGTTCGGAAAAGCGTAGGATACTTGATTGAGCCAACAGACACAAAAAAGGCCAGCAAAAGCTGACCTTTATTCTATTCTATTATCTAGAAAAATTACGCTTTAGCCGCTGCTGCCGCTTTTGCGATTGCTGCAAAGCTCTTAGCATCTAGAGATGCACCACCAACTAGCGCACCATCGATGTCTGGTTGAGAGAAGTAAGCTTCTGCGTTTTCAGGTTTAACAGAACCACCGTATTGGATAATTACTTGTTCAGCGACTTCTTGGCTCTTCGCAGCGATTAGAGCACGGATAGAAGCGTGAATACGCTGTGCATCTTCAGCTGTTGCTGCTTTACCAGTACCGATTGCCCAGATTGGTTCGTAAGCGATGATTGCATCGTTAAGTGCTTCTATACCGTAAGTATCGATAACAGCGTTGATTTGACGCGCACATACCGCTTCAGTTTCACCAGCTTCGTTTTGAGCTTCGGATTCACCGATACAGAAAACAGGCTTTAGGCCGTTCTCTTTCAGGAAAGCGAATTTCTTAGCGATGAACTCGTCTGATTCGTTGTGGTATTCACGACGTTCAGAGTGACCGATGATGATGTGAGTTGCACCGAAATCTTTCAACATTTCTGGAGACATGTCGCCAGTGAATGCACCACTGTTGTTTAGGTCAGTGTTTTGTGCACCAAGGATGATTTTGTTGCCACCTTTAGCGATTAGCTGTTCCGCTAAGTCAATGTATAGCGCTGGTGGAGCTACAGCAACGTCTACACCTTCAACGCCTTCAAGCTCAGCGTTTAGACCATTTAGCAGCTCTTTTACCATTGTTTTGCTGCCGTTAAGTTTCCAGTTACCCATCACTACAGGACGACGCATAGGAATATCTCCGTGTTTAATCAATTAATGTAAAAAATCTTCGTAAGAATATAACAGATAAAATGGGTTAGATCATGATTACCGTCATGTCTTAACCGGATATCATTTATTGGTAGGAGCAGTCATGCCACATATCTGGTGCAATTGATGGACATATCAGTGACCCATGGTACAAATTGGCTGAAACATGCTCGGAATTAAGCATAGAAATTGGTAATAGTGTTGTCCATTCACCCTTTCTCGTGAAACTCTCTTACATTTGAGGAATACTATGCCAAATCTAGTCATGGAATACTCCAACTCTGTGGATGAACGTGTCAATGTTCAAGGGTTGTTGGAAGATTTACATCAGGTTGCGATCCAGTGTGGGTTGTTTGATATCGGTTCAATCAAGTCAAGGGCACTGCGTTACCACAACTGGTTGATTGGCGATGAAGGAGACAGCGTTGACTTTATCCACATCAGTTTTGAACTGTTAGATGGGCGCAGTACAGAGCAAAAAAGAGAGCTGTCACGTCAATTGATGGATGTGCTGTCAGAGCAGGCAGGGCATGTACGTAGTCTAACGGTGAATATCCGCGACATGGATAAAGAGAGTTTTCAGAAAGTGGTAAATTAGATTACTTTGATCTAATTATTTTTAAATTTTGGGTATTCAAGATGTCAATGAAAGAACTGTTATTCTCGTTTCACGGTCGTATAGGACGTAAAACCTATTGGACTTGGAATGTGGCTTATTACTTACTAATTGTCGGTTTTGCGTTGGGAATGAATGTTCTGTTTCCATCCATAGCGCATCTTATTTTGCCGGTATTCTTGCTGATTGTTCTTTTACCGGATCTCGCCATCACAGCCAAACGTTGGCATGACAGAGGTAAGTCAAGTTGGTGGTTGCTGCTCAATATTCCTTTAGTGATTGGCCGAATGACAATGCCTGTTGGCGATCCAAGCCAAAGCGCGCAACCAACCACTTTACAAGCAGTGAGCTCAATGGCAGCACTGATTTGTGGTCTATGGATTCTAGTTGAGTGGGCGTTGTTGATCAAATCAGCTTGAAGATCAACGACGCCATATATGACTAGCCGTTAGCTTCTAACAGGCATACCTAGTCCTATGACTTTGTTCATTGCTTTGACATTTGCCAGTGCCTCACCAACTTGAGCGTTATAACATCTCAAGC
>NZ_JATABI010000021.1:0-53497 GCF_036533795.1 Vibrio sp. M250220
GACTGTGAATTATCACAAATTATGAAAAATCAGAAAATACCCCACTGCTACAGAGGGGTCGTTCGCAACAGTATGGTTTGCTATCCAGTGTGTTGCGAACACGTTAAGTGATAGGAGTTAGCTTTTCAGCGGGTTTTGTTGTATCGAATGTCTGACTTAGCCGTTGATGATTGCGTTAAGTGTCTCGCTTGGGCGCATCAAAGCTGACGCTTTTTCAAACACAAGTGCATAGTAGCCACCTAGGTCACCAGCGACACCTTGTGCATCATTCAATTCTGCAACAATCTTCTCTTCTTGCGCCGCTAGTGCTTGAGCGATTGGCGCAAATTCAGCAGCAAGTTCAGCATCGTCAGATTGTGACGCGAGTGCCTGTGCCCAGTATGTTGCTAGGTAGTAATGGCTACCACGGTTGTCCAACTCACCTACTCGACGCGAAGGAGACTTGTTGTTATCTAGGAAGTCACCTGTTGCTTTGTCCAGAGCGTCTGCCAGTACTTGCGCCTTAGCATTGCCTGTTACTGTGCTTAGATGCTCAAGAGAAGCGGCAAGAGCGAGGAACTCGCCTAGTGAATCCCAACGTAAGTGGTTTTCTTTCTCTACCTGCTGAACGTGCTTAGGAGCAGAACCACCCGCACCCGTTTCAAATAGACCGCCACCGTTCATGAGCGGAACGATGGATAGCATCTTCGCTGATGTACCAAGCTCAAGAATCGGGAACAAGTCAGTTAGGTAGTCACGAAGAACGTTACCCGTTACTGAGATCGTATCTAGGCCTTGTTTGATACGCTCTAAAGAGAACTGACAAGCTTCTAGTGGAGCAAGGATCTTGATCTCTAGACCTTCGATATCGTGTTGAGGCAAGTACTGGTTTACTTTCTCAATCAGCTGAGCGTCATGAGCGCGGTTTTCATCTAACCAGAAGACCGCTGGCGCACCCGTTGCACGTGCACGAGTGACTGCAAGCTTGACCCAATCTTGGATTGGTGCGTCTTTAACCTGACACATACGGAAGATATCGCCTTCTTCTACTGATTGCTCCAGTAGCACTGCACCGGATGCATCAACGATGCGCACTGTGCCCGCTGCATCTAGGATAAAGGTCTTGTCATGAGAACCGTACTCTTCGGCTTTCTGAGCCATTAGACCAACGTTTGGTACGCTGCCCATTGTCGTTGGATCGAATGCACCGTTCTCTTTACAGAAATCAATCACAGCCTGATAGATGCCTGCATAGCAACGATCTGGGATCATCGCTTTAGTGTCTTTCTGCTTGCCGTCTGGTCCCCACATTTGACCCGACGAACGCAACATTGCTGGCATAGAAGCATCGACAATGATGTCGCTTGGAACATGTAGGTTTGTGATGCCGCGATCTGAGTCAACCATCGCCAAAGGCGGTTGAGTTTCGTAAACAGCCTGTAGAGCCGCTTCAATCTCTTCTTTCTGTGCCGCAGGAAGCGCTTGAATCTTAGCGTACACATCACCCAGACCGTTGTTTACGTCAACGCTAAGCTTATCGAATAGGTCGCCGTATTTCGCAAATACGTCTTTGTAGTACACTTTAACAGCATGACCAAAAATCACTGGGTCAGAGACTTTCATCATTGTCGCTTTCATGTGCAGAGACAATAATACGTCTTGCTGTTTTGCTTCTTCGATTTGCGCTTCAAAGAACTCCACTAGGGCTTTCTTGTTCATTACTGAGCAATCGATAATCTCTTTATCTTGCAGAGCAAAAGGTGCTTTAAGCTGTTTTACTGAACCCGCTGCATCAACAAACTCAATGGCAACTTTTGTCTCACCTGAAACGGTATGAGATTTTTCACTACCGAAAAAGTCGTTGTCTGCCATGCTAGCAACGTGTGACTTTGAATCTTTAGACCATGCACCCATTGAATGTGGGTTCTTCTTCGCATAGTTCTTTACAGATAGAGGAGCACGACGGTCAGAGTTACCTTCGCGCAAAACTGGGTTTACCGCACTACCTTTAATTTTGTCGTACGTTGCTTTGATCGCTTCTTCTTCGTACGTACTTGGTTCTTCAGGGTAGTTAGGTAGGTTGTAACCTTTTTCTTGAAGCTCTTTAATCGCGGCTTTCAACTGAGGGATAGAAGCTGAGATATTAGGTAGTTTAATGATGTTTGCTTCTGGTGTTTTAGCCAACTCACCAAGTTCAGTCAGTGCATCACCAATGCGTTGTTCTTCAGTTAAGTGCTCTGGGAAGTTAGCAATAATACGCCCAGCTAGAGAGATATCACGTGTATCAACGTTGATACCTGAAGAAGCAGTAAACGACTGAATAATTGGAAGAAGTGAATATGTCGCTAGCGCAGGTGCTTCATCAGTAATGGTGTAAATAATTGTAGGTTTTTCTGTAGGCATGAAATTTCCCTATTTGTTCTAGCAAAGCCATCGGATGAGTAGCTTTGTGTAAATGGCCGGCAACAAGTTGATTATTCATCCCCTCACTTGTCGCGTTTTGTCCGTCTCTTTTTGTTTTGGTCGCTTCACAGCGAGTGACTTGAGTGCGGTTAGTTATAATTAAACAAAAACATGATAATAGTCTATTATCTTGTTCAACAATCCTGTTTTCGGGCGCGCAAATGATAGCTCATCTAAGCCGCTGAAGAAACTTTACAACACACTTTATTTACATTTTTGCAAGGTAGTTAACATGTCATCACGCACTCGCCGTGACTCATCCTCTGCGACATCGAGAAAGCAACGCTCTGGTTTTAAACACAAAAACTCAAATGGTCGAACCAACAAACCTTCTTCCAATGCTCGTAAAGCCTCTCCGTCAAATAAGCCAAAAATCTCGCTGCAAGATCGAAAGGTCATCGTGTTTAATAAACCGTTTGACACTTTAAGCCAGTTTACGGATGGTGACGGACGAAAGACTTTGGCAGACTTTATTCCTGTGAAAGGTGTTTATGCCGCAGGCAGACTCGATCGAGACAGCGAAGGTTTACTGCTATTGACGAACGATGGCATTCTACAAGCCAAACTTACTCAGCCTAGCTCTAAATCACCTAAGACCTATTGGGTACAAGTCGATGGCGCACCTTCCGAAGATGATTTGGACAAGCTGCGTAAAGGGGTTGAACTGAAAGATGGAATGACACTGCCTGCTGGCGTTGAGATTATGCCTGAACCGAACGTGTGGCCACGCACCCCACCCGTTCGCTTCCGCGCAAATATTCCAACAACTTGGCTAGCAATCACCATTGTTGAAGGCCGCAATCGTCAAGTTCGTCGCATGACAGCCAACATAGGTTTTCCAACTTTACGATTAATCCGTCACTCTATCGGAGAGATCACGCTGGGTGATTTACAACCTGGGGAATGGAAAGAAATAACGCTCTAATTGCACAGCAGCAATCGAGTTAAGCGACCGCTTTTCCTTGAAAAAAGGAGCACTTCTTCCCTGCTTTTTTGGCTAAGTACAGGCCGTTGTCTGCTTTAGACAACGTCTTGTCTAGACCTTCATTAAGGGTGAATTGCTCAACTCCCGCGCTGAAAGTGACATGAATGTTCCGTGAGTCGAAAATTATTGGACTTTCCATGACACTGCTTTGTAACTGCTCAATCAATTGAGGCAATCCAACGTCGGCCACTCGTTTGGGTTCGAGAAGGACGACAAACTCCTCGCCTCCCATTCGATAAATTTGTTGGCGAGTGACGACTTTATCTAAACGCCTGACGACCTCTTTTAACACCTCATCTCCACCAGCATGACCATAGTTGTCATTGATCGCCTTGAAATCATCCAAATCTAATGCAAACAGATAACAGCCATTGAGCGATAGTGGGTTTTGTTTGAACGTCGTGACTAAAGCTAAACGGTTTTGTGCACCCGTTAGCGCATCTTGATGTGCCAAAGAATTAAGTTGTTCAACCCCTCGTGCGCGACTATCTTCATAGACGTGAGAAATCGCCCAGACAAATATGTATGCCATGACGAGATTCAAATATGTCGCAAAATAAGTCATCAACTGCTCACCGAGCGAATAATAGAGAACTGTGACCTCTAAGCAGAGAAAAATAAGACTACAAATAAATCCAATCCTGATCCCTAACGCGAGATAGAATACGGTTGGCAACACCACCGCCCACAAATAAACCGTGCTCTCTGTTCGGCTAACGTATGTTCCATAACTGATTAAAAAGGTTAGAACAACACAATGGAATCCAAGAAACCAATTCGGCTGAGTCGATTTTCTTACATACTGAAGCATGGTAAAAGAGACGACAAAATAAACAAGCTCTATAATACCCAACAACGTCGCGTTTTTTCCAAAATAGAAAACATTGGCTAAGCCGAATAACAATGATGTCCCGCCTAAAACAACACACATACCAACTAAGACTTTGCGCCTAAGTTGGTAGGTTGCGTCGCATGGAATCAGGTGATCGTTCATATCTGTATCTATTACCCAAAAGTGTTACGTATTTTTAACACAAAGACGCGTAATATTCATGCTTTGAATGTAAAAAAGCCGCTTGTTTCCAAGCGGCTGCAAATAGATTGATGTGACTCGAAAATTATTCCGCGTCTTTTTCTTTTGCTGCTGTGACAGCGATAGCCAACTCTTCAAGCGCCGCCGGATTCGCTAGGCTTGGAGCATCGGTCAGTAGACATGAAGCCGCTGTTGTTTTCGGAAACGCAATAACATCACGGATGTTCTCAGTACCGCATAGCAGCATAACTAGACGGTCAAGACCGAAGGCTAAACCTGCGTGTGGAGGCGTACCGAACTTAAGTGCGTCTAATAGGAAGCCAAACTTAAGCTGTTGCTCTTGTGCATCGATACCTAGAATGTCAAATACTGCTGCTTGCATTTCTGCGTTGTGGATACGTACTGAACCACCGCCCACTTCATAGCCATTTAGCACCATGTCGTATGCGTTAGAGTTCGCAGCTGCTGGGTTCGCTTTTAGCTCTTCCGCGTTAACACCTAGAGGTGATGTGAATGGGTGGTGCATTGCATGCAAGTTGCCTTCGTCGTCTTCTTCAAACATTGGGAAATCAACAACCCATAGCGGCGCCCATGCAGATTCATTGGTTAGCTCTAGATCTTTACCTAGTTTCAGACGTAGAGCACCCATTGCTTCAGCAACGATGTTTGCTTTGTCTGCGCCAAACAGGATGATATCGCCAGTTTCAGCTTGCGTACGATCTAGAATGCCGTTGATCACCTCTTCGCTTAGGAACTTAGCCACTGGAGACTGAATACCCTCAATGCCTGCTGCACGGTCGTTAACCTTCATCCAAGCTAGACCTTTCGCACCGTAGATACCAACGAACTCGCCGTAAGCATCAATTTGCTTACGTGTTAGTGACGCGCCACCTGGTACACGAATAACAGCAACGCGGCCTTTTTCGTCGTTAGCAGGCGCTGAGAATACTTTGAACTCAACGTCTTTCACTAGGTCAGCGATGTCTACAAGCTCTAGTGGGTTACGTAGATCTGGCTTATCAGAACCAAAACGACGGATAGCTTCGCTAAACGGCATTACTGGGAATTCACCGAGATCAACGTTAAGCAGCTCTTGCCACATTTCACGGATCATTTTCTCAGTTGTCGCGCGAACTTCATCAGCCGACATAAATGACGTTTCAATATCGATCTGAGTGAATTCAGGCTGACGGTCTGCACGCAAGTCTTCATCACGGAAACACTTAACGATTTGGTAGTAACGGTCAAAGCCCGACATCATTAGCAGCTGTTTAAATAGCTGTGGAGACTGTGGTAATGCGTAGAAGCTACCTTTATGAACGCGGCTTGGTACCAAGTAGTCACGAGCGCCTTCAGGGGTCGCTTTCGTCAGAACTGGCGTTTCGATATCTAAGAAACCGTTGTCATCTAGGAAACGACGGACAAAGCTTGACGCTTTTGCGCGTAGTTTGATGCGGTCACTCATTTCTGGACGGCGAAGATCCAGGTAACGGTATTTTAAGCGTTGCTCTTCTGAGTTCTTCTGATTGAAGTCCAGTGGTAG
Organism: Vibrio sp. M250220; assembly: GCF_036533795.1. NCBI lineage: Bacteria > Pseudomonadati > Pseudomonadota > Gammaproteobacteria > Vibrionales > Vibrionaceae > Vibrio > Vibrio sp. M250220. Next base: position 6,004 of record NZ_JATABI010000021.1, read on the forward strand.
AACATCACTGCGGTTAATGATTTCTAGACCTTTGGCGATAATTTCCACTTCACCCGTAGCCATGTCTTTGTTCACTTGGCTTTCAGGACGTACTCGTACTTCACCAGTTAGTTTGATACAGAACTCATTACGTAGAGTGTTTGCGATTTCATACGCGTCTGCCATATCTGGATCGACAACAACCTGAACTACGCCTTCACGATCTCGCATATCAATGAAAATAAGACCGCCTAGATCACGACGACGGTTAACCCAGCCGCAAAGTTCTACAGTTTGTCCTGCAAGGGACTTGTTCAGGTGACCACAGTAATGGGTACGCATAATGAATTTCCCAATCTCTTTAAATTTGTTGATTACTATCTATCGGTGTTAACTTTACCGATAGAGCAAAGTTCCATTTATACGCTGAAAGTTGGTCGAGATCGACTACCCAGCATACAATTTATTGCGATTTATCATCTATTGATGCTTTTTAAAGCAATAAAGGCGTAAAACAGCATCAATGTAAGATAATTGGCGCTGATTATAGCCCCATAATGGGTGGTTCGGCAAAGCTCTATTCTTCTAATCAAATCATGGGTGTTAAGTACAAAATATGGACCGTTTACCCGTCAGACTCGGGCTGACCATGTGGTCTCACAACAATTGGCAGCAAAGCTTTTATGGAAAAGGGACTAAACCCTCTGAAAGGCTAGAAAAATATGCGCGCGTCTTTCATACCGTGGAGGGGAATACCACCTTCTATGCAACCCCGACATTAAGCACTGTCAATAATTGGAAAGCAGCCACTCACGACGAGTTTCGTTTCACCTTCAAGCTACCCCAAGCTATTACTCATCAACAAATGCTTCGAGGCAGCCAAAGTCAGTTGAAAGAGTTCATGCACATCATGCAACCGCTGCATGATCGGATTGGTCAATGGACGATCCAGCTTCCCGCTGCGTTTTCACCCGAGCATCTCGATATATTAAAGAAATTTTGTGCCCTATTTCCACCCAACTTTCCTATCGGTGTTGAAGTGCGCCATCCGGCTTTTTTTGCTAAAGGCGAAGCGGAAATTGCCTTGAATCAGTGGCTGATCGAAAACAATTACGATCGCATAATCATGGACAGCCGCCCTGTGTTCTCTGAACCACTTGAGCCAACACACCCCCACTACGAGTCCTTGCTTGACGCCCAACAGAAAAAACCCAAAGTGCCTGTCCATGCCATCGCCACGGCAAGTCAGCCGATGGTGCGTTTTATTGGCCACCCACAAGAAGAGAAGAATCTCGCCTTTTTTCAGCCATGGTTAGCTAAACTGCCTCAATGGATAGCGCAGGGAAAACAGCCATATTTGTTTATTCACACGTCGGATAACCTTATCGCTCCGGAGCTGGCTGCAACCTTGTATAAGAGTTTGCAGCAACAGACCCTTTTGCCTGACTTATCACCATTTCCAGCAGACGATGGCGTATCACAGCTTCAGATGTTCTAAACAGAATCACCACAAAACATGACACAGACGTTTATTTCTCATAAAATACGCGCCTTTTTAATAGCTGTAGACCATGTTGGCGACCAAGCCGACATCTAGTGAGAACCGAGTATGAACCCTAAGAGCAATCCAGATACTATTTTTTCGGCTCCAATCGATAAAATTGGGGATTTCACCTTTGATGAACGTGTCGCCGAAGTGTTCCCAGACATGATTCAACGCTCAGTACCTGGTTACAGCAATATCATCTCAGCGATTGGTATGCTGGCGGAACGCTTCGTCAAGCCGCATTCAACCATCTACGACCTAGGTTGTTCACTCGGTGCTGCAACGCTCTCGATGCGCCGTCACATCAATCAAGAAGGCTGTAAAATCATCGCCGTAGATAACTCATCTGCGATGGTAGAACGCTGTAAGCTACACGTAAACGCGTATCGAAGTGACACGCCAGTGGAAGTCGTAGAAGCGGACATCCGCAATATTGAGATTGAAAATGCCTCTGTTGTGGTACTTAACTTTACCCTGCAATTTTTGTCTCCTGAAGACAGATATGCCTTACTTGAAAAGATCTACGCTGGTTTACGTCCAGGTGGGATTTTAATTCTGTCTGAGAAGTACGTGTTTGAAGACCAAGTGTCCAATGAGCTTCTGATTGATCTCCACCATGATTTTAAACGGGCCAATGGCTACAGCGAACTTGAGATCAGCCAAAAGAGAAGTGCCATCGAAAACGTAATGCGTCCTGACTCTAAGCAAGAGCACAAAGCGCGTTTTAAAGCGATTGGCTTCACTAGCTACGATGTCTGGTTCCAATGCTTTAACTTTGGCTCTATGTTCGCGATTAAATAGCGAGAAATTTTTCGACTCACTCATTTTGTGTCAAATTTTTAATTTAATATCAGTGATAAGACTATGTTTAATTTTGCTAATTTCTACCAGTTGATTGCTCAAGATACACGCCTTCAACCTTGGTTAAACGTACTCCCTCAGCAGCTAACCGACTGGCAAAATGCGGAACATGGTGACTTTGGTCGCTGGGTCAAAGCATTGAACAAGATCCCACAAGGCTCGCCTGACCAAGTCGATCTAAAAAACTCTGTCACTCTTGCCAATGACACGCCTTTTCATCAAGGCGAGTTGAACAAGCTTGAAAGCCTGTTGCGCACATTCCATCCGTGGCGTAAAGGCCCGTACCATGTTCACGGCATTCATATTGACACCGAGTGGCGCAGTGACTGGAAATGGGATCGCGTTCTGCCACACATTTCACCACTGAAAAACAGAAGTGTGCTTGATGTCGGTTGTGGTAACGGTTACCACATGTGGCGCATGCTGGGTGAAGGCGCTCGGCTCACTGTCGGTATCGACCCTTCTCACCTGTTTCTGATTCAGTTTGAAGCGATACGTAAACTGATGGGTGACGATCAGCGTGCGCATCTGCTACCTCTAGGTATAGAACAACTTCCTAAACTGGAAGCGTTCGACACTGTGTTTAGCATGGGTGTGCTCTATCATCGCCGCTCTCCACTGGATCATCTTATCCAATTGAAAGACCAACTGGTCTCTGGTGGCGAACTGGTGTTAGAGACATTAGTTATCGAGGGTGATGAGACTTCTGTACTTGTTCCTGTTGATCGCTACGCTCAGATGCGTAACGTCTATTTCTTCCCGTCAGCAAAAGCGCTCAAGGTTTGGTTGGAACAAGTGGGCTTTGTCGATGTGCGTATTGTCGATGAAAATGTCACAAGCGTTGGAGAGCAACGTACCACGGAGTGGATGACTCACAACTCTCTGCCTGATTACTTAGACCCGAATGACCCATCGAAAACCGTCGAAGGTCACCCAGCACCAAGACGCGCGATTCTGGTTGCTAAAAAACCATAAATATTGACAGAGAGTTAACCCAAGTTCGACTTGAAAACGTTTCTCTCGTATCCAATAGCCAATACAATAATAAGGATGCTCAGCATCCTTATTTTTTGCGTATGATCATCCCTTCCTCAAATTTTGAGAGCATCAATCCAATTGCTGCTTGTTTGCGATAAAATATATACGCTAAACTTCTTATTTAATTAATAATTCTATTTACGTTCAGGTTTCTCAATGTTGACAAGATTGACCCCTTTAATGGCCATAATGCTAGTCTCTGGTTGTACGCTGACAAACAGCGAACAGCTCCACCAAGAAACACTTGCAGCCATTCAGGCTTCAGAAACAAATCTCACCACTCAATACGAAAACCTAGCTTTGCAATTGAGCAACCAGTCTGATTACATCGAGAGTCTTGAGGATCAGGTCAACTTACTTGAACAGCAGTTGTCCGATTTCAGAACTGAAGCGATGAATGAAGTCCGTAAAACTGCGGCGCCAGTCGTCCTCACTACCCCAGCTCCTGCCCAACCAACACCGACTCATGGCATCGTGCTCGGCGAAGTAGAAAAAGTCACCATTGATTCAATCAAGCAATCTTTTGACGCGCGTGTTGATACCGGAGCTGCGACATCATCACTCAACGCTATCGATATTGAAGAGTTCGAGCGCAATGGTAAGAATTGGGTGCGCTTCCATCTTTCAGATGGAGAGAAAACGCTTGATGAATCTAACTGGATCGAAGCGCCTATTCTTCGTTTCGTAAAAATTCGCCAATCAACCAATGAAGAAGTCGAAAGACGAGCGGTGATTGAATTGTGGGTTAAACTCGGAAAAATCCATGAAAAAGCGCAATTTACCTTGGCGGATCGTTCTCAGATGAGTCATCCTGTACTACTAGGACGCGAATTCATCCGTGATATAGCTGTCGTTGATGTAAGTAAAAAATACATCCATACGGAAAACCAAGAAAAATAACAAGGTAGCGTAAGCTTATGACTTCAAAAATCCCTTTTTATATATCAGTTGCCCTATTAATTGTTGCTGGTATTGCATTGAGCATCTTCCGCCACCAGAATTATGGCGTTCCTTGGACACCAGGCGAAGCACGTCAGGTCTGGGACATTGAGGCTCGCATTGAATTTAGTGGTCAATCCAAGCCTGTCAAAGCCTCATTAGCTGCACCTCATACTCAGACAGGCTTCACCTTAATTGATGAATCATCTTCTTCTCCTGGTTACGGTCTTTCATACGTAGAAACTGAATCAGGACGCCGCGCCGAGTGGTCAGTACGTCAGGCCACAGGACCACAAACCATCTACTATAAAGCTCAGTTCTTGGTTGACCCTCAAGCTAAGGTCGAATCAACGCCACCCACTAACGAAATGACTCAACCAACCTTTGATGGCCCCGCAGAAGCTGCCGTTCTTGCGTTGATTGAACGTGCGAATCAACGCTCTGCTGACGACATTACCTTCACTCGCGAGTTGATCAAATCAATCAACGATTCAGAGAGCCAAAATGCTTCACTACTGCTGAACCGCATGAGCAAAGTAGACGCAGTGGCAAAAATCCTTGCTTACGCCAAAGTACCAAGTAAAGTCGTTGGCGTTATCGAGCTAGAAGATGGCCGTCGTCGACAAACTATCCAGCACATGAATCAGGTATGGAACGGTAAACAGTGGGTTCTGTTTAATCCAAACAACGCTAACCCTGCCATTTCTGACAACATTCTGGTCTGGGATGAATCTAATGTGTCACTACTTGATTTAGTGGGCGGTCAAAACAGTCAGGTTCACTTCTCTATGATCGCGCAGGATATTACGCCATCACAAGCAACCAAAGATAAAGTACTCGCAGATGGTCTATTAAACTTCTCGATTCACAGCTTGCCTCTCGAAGAACAAGCGATGTTTAAAACCATCATGCTGATCCCGATTGGCGCTCTGATCGTTGTGTTCTTGCGTGTGATTATCGGTCTGAAAACCTCAGGTACATTTATGCCGGTGTTGATTGCCGTAGCCTTTGTTCAGACTCAACTCGTTACGGGTATTGTTGGCTTCTTGCTGATCGTCGGTACGGGCCTTATCATTCGAAGTTATCTATCGAAGCTCAACTTACTGTTAGTCGCGAGGATATCGGCGGTGATCATCACGGTAATTATGATCATCTCAGTGTTTACCGTTGTCGCGTTTAAGATTGGTTTAACCGAAGGCTTATCGATTACTTTCTTCCCTATGATTATTCTTTCTTGGACGATTGAACGTATGTCCATTCTCTGGGAAGAAGAAGGCGCGAAGGAAGTCGTGCTGCAAGGCGGTGGCTCACTGCTCACTGCTGTGCTGGTTTATCTCGCGATGACGAACCCATTCATTCAGCACCTAACCTTTAACTTTATCGGTCTACAGTTGATCGTGTTAGCGGCTATCTTGCTGCTAGGTACTTACACAGGTTACCGCTTAACTGAACTCCGTCGCTTTAAACCGCTAGCGGAGGAGTAAGTAATGTTTTCGAAATATACATCGCCGTTCAAGCTCCGCCACAAAGGCATTATGGGCATGAACAAGCGCAACCACAGCTACATTGGCCGATACAATGACCGTTCAAAGTATCCGCTGGTTGACGACAAGCTCAAAACCAAAATCATTGCTGAAGCGGCCGGCGCTACGGTACCAAAACTGATTGGTGTGATTCGCAATCAGGCTGAAGTTAAAACCATTCATGAAATGGTCAAGAACTGGCCTGGCTTTGTGATCAAACCAGCCCAAGGTAGTGGTGGTAAAGGTATTTTGGTTATCACGTCACATAAAGATGGCGTTTACACCAAACCTTCGGGTTCCACCATTAATCAAGAAGATGTAGAGCGTCATATCAGTAACGCATTGGCGGGGCTCTTCTCCTTAGGCGGCAAAAACGATGTTGCTGTTGTGGAGAATTTGATTAAGTTTGATGACTGTTTCGAAGGTTTCAGCTACGAAGGCGTACCTGATGTGCGCATCATCGTCTTCAAAGGTTATCCGGTAATGGCGATGATGCGCTGCTCTACTGCCGCCTCTGACGGTAAAGCAAACTTGCACCAAGGTGCCGTTGGTGTGGGCATTGATATCGCGACAGGCCGTGCTGTCCGAGCTGTACAGTTTGACCAACCTGTTACCCACCATCCAGACACCGGTATGGAGTTAGCGACCCTTCAAGTACCTCATTGGGAACGGCTACTGATCCTTGCTTCAAGTGCATGGGAAATGACTGGGCTCGGCTATATGGGTACCGACATGGTGCTTGATAAAGAGGAAGGTCCAATGGTGCTAGAACTGAATGCTCGTCCTGGACTTGCTATTCAAATCGCTAACGGCGCTGGCTTATTGCCTCGCCTTCATCATATCGAGAGTCTTGGTTCACCCGCTGAGTATCCGAAGCCAGCCGAACGCGTCGCTTATGCCGCGCGTCAGTTCGGTATCTTCGCCAAAGAGATTCCTAGATAGCTCTGTTTTAACGACAAAAAAAGCCCGCTTTCGCGGGCTTTCTTGTCTCTTATAACTCTTCGACCAGTTGCTGGACTTCACTCTTGGCTTTCTTGGTTTGTCCAAACCCCCTTAATCCTACGACATGCACGTGTTCATGATCTTTGAACACCTTACGCACCAGTTTATACGTTGTCCCTTTCTCTGGGCTGATATTCTCTGGTGCAGCGATAAGTAACTGCATGCCGAGACGGTCACACAACTCGAACAGAGTTGAGATAGACTTAGCATCAAGACGTGCTGCTTCATCAAGGAACAATAGACGACAAGGTACAATGTCCTTGCTACGTAGACGTCGAGACTCTTCTTCCCAACTCTGTACAACCATCAATAGAATCGATTGACCGGTACCAATGGCTTCACCTGTCGATAGCGCCCCTGACTCCGCTTGAAGCCAGCCATCTGCACCACGGTTAACTTCCACACTTAATTCCAGATAGTTACGGTAGTCCAGTAACTCTTCACCCAGAACCTGAGGAGAACGCTGTCCCATGTCGATATGTGGATTAACACGTTGGAACAACTTCGCCATCGCTTCAGAGAACGTGTAACGCGTGGATTCGAAGAGATCTTTGTGCTGTTCTTGTCCTGTAGACAAGCCATTAAGCAATATTTCATGGCTTTCACGGATCTTAACGTTGAGTCGAACGCCCTTGACCTGACCAAATGATATGTTGGACAGACCTTGGTTAAGCATACGAATACGGTTTTGCTCACGCTGAATCGTCTTCTTAATGATGCTCGCAACAGAATCCGAGCTGATTGCCAAACGGTTTTCACGTTGTGTCAGTTCTTCGGTTAGACGCGCAAGTTCCACTTCCATCTCTTCGATAGCTTCAACAGGATCATCAGTATGAATAATGTCCTGACGAATACGCTCACGAAGATGCTGGTATACGGCAATATAAAACAAGACTTTGCGTTCTGGACGTGCATTGTCTTCAGAAAGACGCAGCGCATCACGCAGATCATCATTGTCGGCGACCGCAAGACGCAATGCGCCCAACGATTTATCCGACATAGAACGCAGTTCATCTGCGGACATGTAAGCCAGTTCACGCTTGTGAAGGCGACGTTCCACATCATTCTCACGTGCTAGGCGAAGTACTGAACACCAACCTGCTTTCGCTGCAACGACAAATGTACGCAGATCAACGTAATCTTTCTGCACTTTCTTGAGACGTTTTGCCAGCGCTTTCATTTCAAGTTCTGTCGCAGTGATAGTGCGCTCGTATTCACTCTTACGAGAACGTGAAGTATGCAAACGCTCTTGCAGTTCATCGCGACGACGCATAGCGCGTTCAGCAGCACCTTCGTCAGCCGTGACACCGTATTCTTGTAACTCTTGTTTGAACTCTTGAACCGTCTCAAGCTTCGCCTGATGCGAACTCTTGAGTGAGGCTAGCACCTGGTTGTATTGGTTCATCTGGCCTTGAGCCTGTTTAAACTCCTCGCGTGAACGCGTGCGCATACGTTCCGCTTCGACCAGTTTCGATTTGAGCTGCTCGCTCAATTCGCTACTTTGATTCAACAAATCGACTGAGTCTGAGTAAGCGAAGTAATGACGACGCTCAACCAAATCTGCCACAGCAAAAATCTGGGTTTTCAGCTGTTGAAGTTTTTGGTCAGCCGCGTGGTATTCCGCTTCCAAAGTATCAAACTGCTCAGGGTCAGCTTCCAGCGCTGAAGCAATTTTTTCTAGCTCAGCAATCGCCTTACCATGACGAGCAATATACGCTTTGGCGTCTGTCAGTTGGGCAATGTTTTGCTCCAGTTCTTCAAACTGAGCAAGTAGTGCCTGATCCTCAATAAGAGCCATATTTGGCGCAATCTTATCGAGAGCGGATATCGCTTGCTTGCTTGCCAATAACTGACTACGTTGCTGCTGCTCTTTGGCATCTAGATCTGCCAAAGCTCGTGTTAATTGGCCGCGTTTTTCACGTACTACGATCAATGCTTGCTCTGGGTCTGGTTCAAACGCAACCTGAATGTGTTTAGCCACAAAGTTGTTGAATGCTTGGTACAGACGTTGGAGTTTTTGCGAATCAAATGCCGCTTTAGCATGCTGCTCTACGACCTCTTCGCGCTCATTGCGCAGCAGTTCCAAACGTTGCTCACGAGCGGCACGACCGAACAAAGGAATTTCTGGCAAACGCGAATAACGCATCTGACGATTGTTCATTCTCACGCATACCGCACCTTCAAGCTCTTCTGCATCAAATGAGCTGTCATCAAATGCATCGATGTCACCTTCAATGATATAGAGGTCTTCAGGGCAGTCATCTAATTCAACCAGCTTCTCTTCGATACCAGACAAGTCTGATACAACAATCGCATGGCGAGCTGGGCCGTACATCGCACTGAAATACGGCGCATCGTCAATGGTGATATCGTCATAAATCTCGGACAGCAGAACCCCACCTAGGGTATCGGCTAAGCCTTTCAGGCGCGGATCGTTAGAACCACCAGGAGACGCGAGTCGTTCAATTTCATCTTCAAGCTTGCTACGACGTTCAGCCAGTTTATCTTTGGCGATAGACTGTTGTTTTTCTTGCTCTAGAACGACTTGCATATGGCTCATGACAGCCTGACTGTCATACAGTTCTACACCGCTTTGCTCTTGAAGTGATTCGAGGGCATCATTCGCAGCAATCCAAGTTGGAGCAATGGCTTCATGCCTGTTAATTTCAGCGGATGCATCTTGCTCTAGACGGCGCTGCTCACTGCGTTGCTCACGCAACTCTTCTTGAGATATCTCTAGAGATTCGATCTGTTGAACGTGACGTTCACGCTCGATCTCAAACGTCGCTTCATCGGTCAGTTCTACTTGATGCTGTTTTTGATATTCAGTGACCAGTTCCTGAGTTTGGCGTTGCTTATGTAAACGACGTTCCACATCACGATGCTGTGCTCGCCATTGCTGTTCATTTTGAGCGATGCGCTGTGCTTCACGACTCTGTTCAATCGCGGCTTTCGCGGCCGTTGAAGCCTCTTTACGCTCTACATGTCCGACAATACTTGCAACCAGCTTGAGAGCGGATTCAAACTGTTCAGCAGCAGCTGATGAGATATCCAATTTATGCTTAGTTGCGAGCAACTCTGTCGTACTTTGGGCTTCTTGCGCTTTCAACTCAGAAACAAGCACTTGCGCCGATTCAGCAGTTAAGCCTTCGTTACCCAATAGTTGTTTTGCTTTATCTAGCGCCTCAACCGCTTGCTGATATTGCAGCGCACGGGTTTGCTGAATGTCCAGCGCTTGCTGGTAGTCGGCTAACTGACTCTTCAAGCTATCCACTTCTTCTTCAGAAACAGACGCTTGCTCTTCGGCCATCGCGACACGCTCTTGCGCTTCTTCAACCACCATCAACTGCTCTTCAAGACGCTCGTTGAGCTCTTCGAGATCTTCTTGGTAACGCTCAATCTTTTCTTGCTGACGCAAAGCATTTTGCACTAATTGCAGATGGTCAGACGCCGCTTGGTAGTCTTGCTCTAAAGCAGATTCAGACTCAACCAGCAGCTCAAGCTCTTCTTGCACTCTGTTAAGTAGATTGTTGTGCTCGATTAGCGTTGCACGTGAACCAAACAACTCACTACGTAAAGATAGAGTCTGCTCTAGTTTGTTGCGTCGGTCATTTGCATGGCGCATGTAGTCTGCTGCCACGTAGTTGGTTGACTCAGTGATAAGGTGTTTGAACAGGTCACGATCGGCTTGAGTGGTTTTGATCGCTTCAAGCGTCATACGGTTTTCACGCAACGCTGATTCCATATCTTGGAACGCTTTCTTCACGCCGCCATTTTGCGGTAGCAAGTAGTCTCGCAGTGAGCGAGTAATCGCACTTGAAATACCGCCGTACAGTGACGCTTCGATTAAGCGGTAGAACTTAGAGCGATCACTGGAGTTACGTAGTTTCTTCGGAATAACGCCAAACTCGAACATTTGCGAGTGGTAGTCAACGATGGAAGGGAACGCTTTAAACTGCACACCCTCGAATTGTCCGACCGCTTCCTTTACTTCGTTAATCTGACGAACACGTGCCTGAGTTGCCGACACGCTCTCAATTAAAATATCGGTAGGTTTAACATGGCTTGGTAAACCCTGTACAACAAATGGCTTGATGTCGACTTTCTTATCACGGCCTGCCACTTGCTGTAGCTTGACGGCAAACAGTAAGCGTTGATTTCGTGAGTTAACCACGTCAAGCGCAGCGTAACAGGCACCCGCTTGCAGCTTACCGTAAAGACCTTTATCACGAGATGACTGATTGCTGCCCGCCTCTGTGGTATTACGGAAGTGAAGTAAGGTTTGGTCTGGGATCAGTGCCGTGATGAAGGCCGCCATGGTCGTAGACTTACCTGCACCGTTACCGCCAGAAAGCGTTGTTACTAGACCATCGATATCAAATGTACGCGCAAAAAAGCCGTTCCAGTTGACCATGGTTAGCGATTGATATTTACCGCGTTCAATCATGCTTCACCCTCTTCTAACATTTGCTCTTCGGCTTGATCATCATTGTCATCATTATTTCGCTCAAGGAGGCTACCCTGACTTGGTTCTTTGGTATGGACAACCGCTTCACCATCGCGGATAAGACGCAGTTGTGCCTCACGCATATCGTCGCCGATGCGTACATCTGCCCCGAAGCGGAATACCGATTCACTGATACTGAATTTGCCCGTTTCACCAATATTGATGATCATGCCTAAACGGCGTAGTCGACGTAGAGACGTACGTACTTTTTCGAACAGTTTCTCTTTGTCTAAGTCTGAACCTGTCGCTCGGTTGGTCACAAGCTTCATTAGCTTAGATTCATCAGCAAGAGCAAGCAGCTCTTCATACAACTCTTGGTTGGTAAAGATACCTTCATGAGCTAAGCGCTCAGGGCTTAGATATAAGAAACACAACACCTTGCCCACCAGCATATCCAGTTCGGAAAGAACACTGCGGCCAATCAAAGAGGTTGAACGTGGACGAAGGTAGAAAAAGCCTTCAGGTGCTTTAACTAGCTCTGTGTTGTAACGCTGATAAAAAGAGCTCAGCTCAACTTCGAAGTCTGACAACAGTGCGTGGTTATCGAGATCTTCACTGGAAATGTGACGGCCTGCTCGCAGCATGCTATCAAGCGCTGGGAACAGAGGGTTCGAAATTGCTTTTACCAGATTATCTGGCATGTATTCATTAGTATCGGTCGATGACATTTGCTTGTACCTTTGCACCAAAATCGTTGATCGCCTGCCAGTCTGGCTGAATTGCCTGATAATCTGACTCGGAATAGCCAAGGCGTACTGCTTGGTCGATAACAATTCGTGCTAAATCAAAATGATGAGTCTGCGGATGCTGAGCTAGGTAATCGCGTAGCACGATACCAAGATCAATGGCGGTACCCTGTTCTTTATGAACTCGGAGCATATTGCCAATGCGTTCTGCCAATTCATCATTGACCTGTTGGAACTCTTCGTATTCTACCTCTAGCGGCACTTGGCCTGTGACTTCATCATCGCGAAGTACTAGAGCTTCATCACGAAGGTCAGTTAGACGCTCAGCATCTGCATAAGTCAGATACCAAGGCATATCGAAATAATCTTTTATCGATTGACGTAAACGCGAACTAAACGCTCGGTTCTTATCCATATCAATCGCGGTACGGATAAACTTGTGGACGTGGCGGTCATAGCCAATCCAAAGGTCAATCGCTTGTTGACCCCAGCTTGTGATGCGGTCAAGTTTCATTTGCAGTGCGAACAGTGTTTCGGCAATAAATTCGAGTTCATCATCACCGTACACCAGCTCTTGAATATCAAGAATCTGAGTTTGCAGTTCATCACCCGCCGCTTGGAGCGTATCTTGCAACTCTCTAAGCGTGTTGGACGTTTCAGACAGCAGCGACTCACAGTTGTTTATCGCATCTCGCCAATCTTTGTTCAGTAGCTCCGCAATTTGAAGTTTGACCGACTGTTGCTGCTCATCCATCACACGTTGGTTCAAGTCGATTTGGTCAAAAATCTCTCCCACCGAGTATTTTAAGACTCCGTAAACATTCTTGCGCCAATGCTCAGGTGTGCCACCCTGACGTGCAGACTCAATCGCTTTCGCCATTTCATCTGCAACCATAGATAATTGGATAGATAATTTAAGCTTAGAAAATTCTCTGTGGCGAACGTAATAGTCAGTAATACCGATCGCGAGAGGCGATAAACGGTAAATACTTGCTCCGTCGTTAATTTCACTGGTAAAGCGGCTGATTAGTCTCTGTTTCACCATTTCATTAATGGCGTTGTTTGCACGGAACGCAGATGCATCCCCTGTTTCTTCGAATAATCGAGTCACTATGGTAAACGCATCATGCAGTTCACCTTCACCTAACTCTTCATCGAACCTTTCGTTACTGAGCACAGCAATAGCGATCAAAAATGCCAAGCGCTCTGTGGTCAGATTCAATGAGAAATCGTGCTGTTTTACCCAGCCGACCAACTCGTCGATCGGCTGCTCTGCAGCATTTAGAGTCATCTCACTCATTGTTAGTCCTGCTTATCTTTCTTTTTCGCCCATACATGTATGTATCGGCCTAACGAGAGGTATGGCTCTTGTCTGCACAATTGTCTTTCTAGTGCCAACACATCTTCATACTGGTAGTCGCCCATATACTCCATATTGCCTATGTAGTCACTAAAACAACGAATACCAGATTTACCGCAAATTGAAAAACCAGCGTCTTCTATCCACTGATATACCTCTTCGGGTTTTAAGCCTTTTTGCGGTTGTAATTTAAAACGCTTACGATGCGGCATCCCGTCAAGAACATGGGGAATATTGCCACATACAACATTCTTGTAGACCAGCCCATGGTGGTTATAAAACATGATGGAAGCCATACCACCAGCTCTCACCTGCTCAAGCACTTTTTCTAATGCCGGTTTCGGGTCTGCCAACCACTCCATGACTGCATGAAACAAAACGATATCTACTTGAGTGTCGAGATGTTGATCAATCGATTGGACTGGCGAATGAATGAAGCGATACTGCGCAAGCAGTTCATTATTTGCAATATCATGCTCTGCTAATTGCAGCATTTCAGAAGATAGATCACATAACGTGACGTGATGTCCGAGTTTAGCAAGCTTTTGTGACATTTGTGCCAAGCCGCCCCCAGCATCCAGCACATTCAGTGGTTGTTTCGCACCATCTACGGCATGAAGTATCTGTTGAAGATCTTCCCAAACAATGACTTGACGAATCTCGCCTTTGTCAGAACCGTAAATATTTTTTGCAAATTTGTGGGCAATATCGTCGAAATTGCGGTCTTCAGTCACAGCAGCTTGAGTTATCATGTCTAATCGTGCTGCTATTCTGTCACAAGAAAAGCAGGAATAAAGAGGCTTTCTCTTAAAATATAATCAATTGATGTTTTTTCGGACTATTTCGTATGTTTGAGCTGAAAAAAGTTGTGTCTTCTTTGCTAATGCCCTTGCCGGCCCTGCTCATCATTGGCCTATTCGGGCTAATGTTGATCATGTTTACTCGAAAGCAGAAGACAGGTTGCTTTGTTGTTCTATTCTCTTTTATTGGCATTTTCCTGATCGCCTTCCAACCCGTTTCATCTCGTCTATTGATGCCACTAGAGCGCCAATATTCGGCGTTTTTCCCAGTCGATGAGCCCATCGATTATGTTATGGTTTTGGGCAGCGGCCACGTTGTCGACGATAAAATACCACCAACATCTGAGTTAAGCCGTTCTGGTTTGATGCGCCTCACAGAAGGTATTCGAATTTTACGCATCTACCCAGGCGCCAAGCTTATCTTATCTGGTTACACCGCAGGTTCAGAAGTGAGTAATGCACGAATGATGGCCAAAGTCGCGCTCGCACTTGGTGTGTCTAAGTCCGACATCATTTTGCTTGAAACAGCAAAAGATACGTGGGAAGAAGCGCGACAAGCAGCAGCTTTTGTGACAAACAAAAAGCTGGTTGTGGTGACTTCAGCAAGCCATATGACGCGTGCACTGAATGAGTTCCACTCAGCAGGTTTAAAACCTTATGCCGCTCCAACTAACTACTTAGCGCATGAGAATGTAACCGAATTCTGGGCGAAATATGCGCCAAAAGCGGTCTACCTCGAGCAAACTGAACGTTATTGGCACGAGACATTGGGTCGTATTTGGCAGACGCTTCGAGACTGGGCGTCAGACTATGAAGAGAAAGCTTTGCAGGCTTCAGAGAGCAACGTTTAGCAACTTGCTGTCATCACTGTAAAATAAAAACCGAGGCAAATGCCTCGGTTTTTTTAATTCATCTAGAGCGACTAGTCGCCTGCAAACATATAACCTTCGCCATGAACCGTCACAAAGATCTGAGGGTTCTTTGGATCGAATTCCATTTTCGCTCGCATACGTCTTATCAGCACATCAATGGTACGATCGTTCGGTGCGTCGACACGGTGGCTAATCATGTTGAGAATACGCTCACGGCTCAATACCTGATTAGGGTATGAAGAGAGTGCAACCAGCAATTCATACTCAGCTTTAGTGAGTTTTACTGGCTCTCCATTGCGACTTAATGCACGTCGTTGAACATCAAATGTCCATTCACCAAAACGTACTACATTGTCGTCTTGCTGCGCTGCGTCTAGTGTTGCAGATGCGTTGCGGGCAGAAGAGATACGCCACAATAAGTTTTTAACTCGAACCAAAAGTTCGCGTAACTCAAACGGTTTGGTGACGTAATCATCTGCGCCCATTTCTAGGCCAACAATTTTATCGATGCTATCCGTGCGTCCTGTTACCAGGATAATTCCAATGTCAGATTGACTGCGAAGTTCGCGCGTTAGCATTAATCCATCTTCACCAGGAAGATTAATATCTAACATCACCAAATCAATCGCATTGTTTTGTAGCGTATGACGCATCTGCTCGCCGCTTTCAGCCTCACTCACGTTATAACCTTCGTTCTTAAAGTAACCAACGAGTTTGCTACGCGTGACTGCGTCATCTTCTACAACTAGTACATGATAGCTCATCTACACCACTTAATTTACATTGGGAATTGCTCTAAAATTGTATTCTATTCATAAATAGTAACATTTCTAGTAATTATCACTTTAAAACTAAGAAAGATGATTTTTTCTTGATTCAAGACAAAAGTCACCCACTCATTAACATTCATTCATAATTGATGGTAACTTATCACACAAGCCGTTATCCCTATTCATTTTTATTGGTTAAACTAGTAGATAGTTATTTTAGGAGTTGAACCTAATGCAAGAAATTAAAGCATTTAATGAGAAACGTGCCGAGATTTACTGGTGGCTATCAAGCCTGTTTGCCAATGAGCTTACTGAGGAAAATATCGCGCAGTATCATTCCGCTGAAATCCGCGCGTTTTTGACTGGTTTGGGTGAAAATGCCGCTTTAAAACCTGCAATTGACCGTGTCACTGATGCGCTCAATCGCTTGATGGATCGTGAAGATGCTCAATTGGAACTCGCCGCAGATTTCTGTGATCTATTTTTAAAGTCAGATAGAGACTCTGCCCTTCCTTATGCCTCTATGTACATTGGTCAATCGGGATTACTCAACGACACGCCAGCTAAAGAGATGGAAGAGCTCATGGCGAAACATGGGGTTGCAGTTGAAAAAGATCTAAACGAGCCAGCCGACCATCTTGCAATCGAACTCGACTTTCTTGGCAATCTTATTATTCGCTCAAATGAGTTGGAACAAGAACGTCATTTAGAAGATGCGTTAAAAGAGCAAGAAGCGTTTATTCAGCAACACCTATTGAGCTGGGTTCCGAAATTTTCAACCAAGTGTCAGACACTCGATGACTTCGGTTTTTACTCTGCAATCGCCAGCCTTACTAGCGCTTTCTTAGAGCTAGATTGCAGCTATCTTGCAGGCGAGTAAAAAACGCACATTGTGAGCTCAAACCTACAACTTTGACGTTTTTTGTTTGCTCTCTGAGAGTTTGCGGTCTAAAATCGTGACCGCAAACGATAAAAATGAACGATTCAAATACAAACCGCTAAATAAGGGCGGTTTTTGTGTTTCTGATACTTTCTGCCAGACTATTTTATTCTACACTTGAATATATTTGCTTGGCAGTCATCGACAGGACAAAACCTTATGGCCACTATTAAAGATGTTGCTCGCCTAGCCGGTGTTTCAACAACCACTGTGTCTCACGTAATTAATAAAACACGCTTTGTTGCTGAAGCTACTCAAGAAAAAGTAATGGAAGCGGTGAACGAGTTAAACTATGCGCCAAGTGCTGTTGCGCGTAGCTTGAAATGTAACACGACTCGTACAATCGGTATGTTGGTCACCCAATCAACAAACCTATTCTTTTCAGAAGTGATTGATGGCGTAGAAAGCTACTGCTACCGTCAAGGCTACACGCTTATCTTGTGTAATACTGGTGGCATCTACGAGAAACAACGCGACTACATCCGCATGTTGGCAGAGAAGCGCGTAGACGGCATCTTAGTCATGTGTTCAGACCTTACTGAAGAGCTGAGCGAAATGCTCGATCGCCATAAAGATATCCCTAAAGTCGTTATGGACTGGGGTCCTGAAAGCTCGCAAGCGGACAAGATCATTGATAACTCAGAAGAAGGCGGCTACTTAGCAACAAAATATCTGATCGAACGTGGTCATAAAGATATTGCCTGTCTAAGTGGTCACTTTGAAAAAGCCGCCTGTCAGGAGCGTATTCGCGGTTTCAAACGCGCGATGAGTGAAGCAGAACTTTCGGTGAATGAAGATTGGATTCTTGAAGGCAACTTCGAGTGTGATACCGCCGTACTCGCCGCAGACAAAATTGCAGCGATGGATAACAAGCCAAGTGCTGTGTTTTGTTTCAACGACACAATGGCATTGGGGTTGATGAGCCGTCTACAGCAAAAAGGCATTCGAATTCCTGAAGATATGTCAGTCATCGGCTATGACAATATTGAGCTGGCTGAGTACTTCTCTCCACCACTAACGACTGTCCACCAACCAAAACGTCGTGTTGGTAAAAACGCATTCGAAATCTTGCTTGAGCGGATCAAAGATAAAGAGCATGAGAAGCGTATTTTTGAAATGCACCCTGAGATTGTTGAACGAAATACCGTCCTTGATTTGAACAAATAGTTCAAATCGTTCGCTTAGCCGGTAGCACATTATTGGCTAAGCGGATAATTCACCTCTTTTTGCTGAACCAAGATCACACTTATTCCATTTCGGCGTGATGTCCTACGCATATTTTATTTATGCTCTAAATGTTCGAACAATGCCACGAACAGGGCAAACCACTCCGAAAGGGTGGGACGCAAAGCCTCCGGCCTTAAACATGATATGTCTGGTAGCGGGGTTGCCGATGGTAAATATGCACTTGTCATACACGAATTGCTAACGGTTGTATGACGCCTTACTTACAAAGTACCTGCATTATTTTGCTAATCTCTCGGACCTGAACTGGTGGCGTATAACTATACACCGAGAATAAACAGCATGGATAAACCAATACTAAAAGACTCAATGCGATTATTTGAGCAACTTGGCTACATCAAGTCTCGTTCAATGTTTGGTGGCTTTGGCATTTTTGCTGATGACACGATGTTCGCACTCGTGGTCAACGATAAACTTCACGTTCGTGCAGACGCAGAACTGACTAAACAATTTAAATCTCAAGGACTCGAACCTTACGTTTATAAAAAACGCGGATTTCCCGTTGTAACGAAATACTACGCCTTGTGTCATGACTTGAGTTCAGATACCAATAAAACCTTAGAACTCGCCAAGCTTGCACTTGATGCGGCAAATAAAGAGAAGAAAACTCAATCGCAAACGAAACCAAGTCGCCTCAAAGATTTACCGAACTTACGATTAGCTACTGAGCGTATGCTCAAGAAAGCAGGTATCGAAAGTGTCGAAAACCTTGAAGAAACCGGCTCAGTTAACGCATTCAAAGCGATTCAGTCTACTCACTCTTCTGACGTTAACATCGAGCTACTTTGGGCATTAGAAGGTGCGATCAATGGCACTCACTGGTCCGTCATTCCTCAAAATCGACGCCAAGAGCTGCTCAACGAGCTTAGCCATCACTAACAGATAAGTTATCGAATCAATAAAGAGTCAGCCTTAGTGCTGACTTTTTTCTTATTTGTGAAATTTACTGCTTGCTTTCCCTTTCTAGTCTATTAACACTTTAATTTCGCTAGCTTTGATGTTTGATGGAGATGTTGTATGAGTAAAAAACTGATTTTGGGCGTTGTGTTCATCCTTGTTGTTGTATTGCTAGCCCTTAATTTTGGACAGTATCTCACTCTGGAAAACGCTAAAGCTCAGCAAGCCGAGCTCGCTCTATTTATCGCAGATAACTTCGTTGTCGCGGCCGCTAGCTATTTCGTGGCCTATGTCACCATCACCGCCTTTTCTGTTCCGGGTGCTGCTGTGGTCACACTATTGGGAGCTGCCCTATTCGGTTTTTGGACAAGCTTAGTCCTTGTCTCTTTTGCCAGTACCATTGGCGCAACTCTGGCTTTTTTAAGCAGCCGCTATCTTCTTAGAGACTGGGTTCAAACGAAGTTTGGTGACAAGTTGTCAGCAATCAACCAAGGCGTTGAACGTGACGGATCATTTTATCTATTCTCGTTACGTCTAATTCCTGTTTTTCCGTTCTTTTTGATCAACCTATTGATGGGGCTAACACCGATTACGACTTTACGATTCTACTTGGTGAGCCAGTTAGGTATGTTGCCAGGCACAGCGGTATACCTCAACGCGGGTACCCAGTTGGCGCAGATTGAACACTTATCCGGTATCGTTTCTCCAAGTGTGTTGGCTTCCTTTGCCTTATTAGGTCTTTTCCCTGTTGTCGCTAAATGGATAATGGGCAAACTCAAATCGACGCCTTCAGCATCAAACGGAAACGTGTAATGCGCCTCTACTCAGCGACAACACCACCTGAGGCACATATCGTTTGTGAGTTATTGAAATCACAGCAAATCCTTTGTGAGGTGCGGGGCGAAGGTTTATTCGGTTTACAGGGAGAGCTCCCTTTTGGTGAGAACAGTGAACCGTATATTTGGCTATTCGATGAGCAACAACTCGCTCAAGCACAAGCAATCATTGCCGATTTTAAGCGTGCTGAAAGAGGAGTAAGCTGGCGGTGTAGTGAGTGTAGTGAACAAAACGAAGCTCAATTCGGTTTGTGCTGGAAGTGCGGCGCCTGTGCGCCCTAACTCTATTTGGCTTCGATTTGTTGCTGAATAAAGGCTATCGAGTGTTGGTTAAATTCATCAGGCCTTTCAACATTACAGACGTGACCACAACCAGCGATTTCAAGTAATTGGCTTTTGCGGTGAGCGGCAACCATCTCTTTGACCGGTTGAATGAACATGTAGTCACGCTCGCCCATCAAGTATAGCGTTGGGATGGGTAACTCACGATCCTTGAAGTATCGCATCAACGGATTAACTTCAGCGGTAAGAATAAACCAACGCTTGAACTCTTTTTGGCATAACTTTTTGGCTTCACGGATAAATAAGTGACGTGATTCTTTTTGCGTACGTTGAGGCATCACGATATAGGCAAAAAGGCTGTATAACCACATGTAAGGAACAATGTGCTTACAAAGGTTACCTAGTTTGACCAACACTTGAGAGCGTGTATTAAGACGCGTTACAGCGCCTCCCAGCACCATTGACTTCACTCTGTCCATCGATAACTCTGCGATATTACGGACAATAATGGTACCCAACGACATACCCACAAAATGGGCTGAACGAATCTTTAGGTGATCAAGTACCTTGAGAATATCCATGGTCACGGCTTTGAAGGTATAGCGGTTTGCAATCAGCTCTTTGAGCAACTGATTCGATTTGCCATGACCGCGAAGATCAATCAACAATAGATTGAAATGCTTCCTGTACGCTTTGATTTGTTTAAACCAAATCGATGAACTTCCCCCAGCACCATGCACAAAGACAACCCACTCGTCGCTAGTGGGGTGGGCAAACGTTTTGTGGAATAACAAGGTATCGCTCATATCAGACAAGGGCCACTTAGGTTCAAAATCTTGGCTTAGGAGATTACCATAATCCTAGAAGGATTTAAGTCCAACAACTCCATTTATCCGTCATTCTCTGGTCAAAAATGTAAATATCATTGAAAAAGGCGTCGAAATGACGCCTTTAGAAAGATTAAGCGTGAAGGGCCGACCGATACAGGTTGATATACTCTTCAGCCGCTTTAGACCAACAGAAGTTTTGTTCCATCGCATACAATTGAACGCGTTTAACTTCATTCGGCTGTTGGGCATATAGTAAGAGTGAACGCTGTAGAACGTTTAATAACTCACTCGGCTCAGGTTGTTGAAAAACAAAACCAGTCGCCGTATTGGGTCCTTCGTCATAATCATTGACACTATCACGCAATCCCCCAACGCCACGGACAATGGGTAACGTGCCATAAGCCATACTATAAATTTGATTCAACCCACACGGTTCAAATTCAGAAGGCATGATAAAGAAGTCAGAGCCCGCCTCGACCAAATGAGCAAGGTCATTATCGTAGGCCTCGACAAAGACGAATTTATTGCTGTGTAACGCTTCAATCTCTTTTAGCTGCGCCGCCAAGACAGGGTCTCCAGTACCAACGATGACCACCTGAACTTGATGCTTCAAGAAAGCATCCAGAATCGGGATTAGATAGTGGATACCTTTCTGGTGCGTTAGGCGACAAACCATGCCATATACAGCTACATCACACGCTTCTAAACCAACACGTTGCTGAAGTTCTTTCTTACACGCTTTCTTCCCTCGTACCATGCTTTGTCGCGTTGCTTTGTAGTTCACAGGCAAAGAAGGATCGGTTTGAGGGTTCCATGCCGAGTAGTCACAACCATTTAGTATCCCGACTAAATCCTCGGCTCTGTGCTGAAATTCCGCCGCCATACCATGACTACCTAACTCAGTTTTTAGTTCCTGTGCATAAGTAGGACTCACGGCATTAATCTTATCCGCACACATAACGCCCGCTTTTAGCATGGTTACATGGGTGTCACTCACAGCCGCATCACCAGCGTAGCGTGTGTGCATCTCTGGTAGATTCTGTAACTCATCATAGCTAAACACCCCTTTAAATACGGCGTTATGCACCGAGAGTACACTTTTCGTCGATGAAAAAAACGTATCCGCTCCGTAGCGGTGTTTCAGTAAGTAGGGAACAAACCCAGTATGCCAGTCATTGGCGTGAACGATATCTGGTTGAAAGCCAAGTTTCGGTAGCATATCGAGGCACGCGGCACTAAAGAAAGCAAACCTTTCACCGTTGTCTTGATACGCTTGGTTGTTCTCCGCGTACATTTCCGAGCGGTTGAAGTACTCCTCGCAATCAATCGCGTAGACAGGTACTCCCACGATTTCGAGTTGTTTAACTCGATACGGTGTGTGCGGCCAATATTCAAGCTGTGTGTCCAGTAAAACTGGAGCTTGTTCAATGCCCGCTACTTTCTGGTATGCGGGTAGAGTGATACGAACATCTTGCTGTAATGTGAGCAATGCTTCAGGCAGCGCCTTGGCAACATCTGCCAAGCCACCGCTTTTGATTAACCCTTCAACTTCCGATGCTACAAATAGAATGGATAGATTCTTAGTAGCCAATACGTGCTCCTTTTGGAATGACAACGATACCCTCTTCCGATACATGGTAGTGTTTCTTATCTTCCGATAGGTTTACACCAATTTGGGTACCCGGTGCAATATCCGCATCCTTATCGACGATCACGCGGCGCAGTACACAGCCCTCACCGACCTTAACATCACCCAGTAGGATACTTTCGCTAATGTCACACGCAGAGGCGATGTTGCTGCGGAAGCCGAGTACCGATTTTTCAATTCTCGAACCGCGAACATAGCTACCGCTGCACACAAGACTATCGATAATTTGTACTCGACCATTGTCAGAGTCAGTAAACGTTGCCGGTGGTAACGGTGGATAATAGGTGTGGAGAGGCCATTTACGGTTATACAGCGAGAAAGGCGCGTCTTTCGCGAGCAGATCCATATGAGCCTGCCAATATGCGTCAATCGTACCGACATCACGCCAATACACTTCTTCTTTCTCGCCAGTAATGCGGTTGGTGCTGAAGTCATACACGAACACATCGCCGCGAGGGAACATCTTTGGAATGATATCCTTGCCGAAGTCATGAGTTGAGTCTGGGTTATCTGCATCTTCAATCAGCTCAGCAAAAAGCGTCTGTGCTTCAAATACATAGTTACCCATAGATACTAACGCGTATTCTGGATCGCCAGGGATAGATTTCGGGTACGCTGGTTTTTCTTCAAAACCTACCATTCGCCCTTCAGCATCGACTTCAATGACACCAAATTGAGACGCTTCACTTAAAGGCATACGTAAAGCAGAAACGGTAAGCGAAGCTTGCTTTTCTTTGTGGTAATCAAGCATTTGCTTGATATCCATCTTGTAGATGTGGTCTGAACCAAAAATACAAACTTGATCCGGTTCAGACAACTCCATAAAGCCAAGGTTTTGGTAGATAGCATCCGCCGTACCTTCGTACCAACGCTTCCCGGTACGCATCTGTGCTGGAATAGGGTCAATAAAACGGTCGGTAATACCGTTGATATTCCAACCTTTCTTTAGGTGGTGAAACAAAGATTGAGATTTGAACTGTGTTAACACGTAGATACGCATTAGGTCAGCATTAACAAAGTTATTTAGTGCAAAGTCGATAAGACGGTAGCTACCGCCAAAAGGCACCGATGGTTTACTGCGAGACTCCGTCAGTGGGCGCAGGCGCGAGCCTTCTCCACCAGCAAGGATCATTCCCAAAACACCAGCCATTTAATTCTCTCCATTTTATTTATTGTGTAATGAGCCTTTATTTAGGGGGGCTCATCTAATTCCTTTAGTCCACTCCGGTTCCTCGTAGGAATGGGCATAACAATCGCTGCCGCGCTAGACTCTAAGCCTAGTTCTTGGCGTAAAAGGATTATTATAAGTTATCGTATTTCAGGAAGATTACAATTTAAAACATGCCGTCATTTGGAGCTCACAATTGTTGCTTTGCAGCGCTCTGCGATAGCTCACACTATCTCGCCGCAAGCTCGCAAACAAGCAACAAATTAACTACATTAACGTGACTTCGCTCGAATAGCTTAGGTGAATATAATCAGGGTATTACCTAGGATTGAAACACACGTAAATCAAGCCGTTTGCCTTTCACTTGACACCGTATGAATGTGAATCGTCGATTGGTTGGACTGTGCCAGAAACAATGAACTGTCTGCCAACGCGAGAGCCTGTTGCAAACTCATCTGAGGTTGAATAAGTGCTCCACCAATAGAAAGTCTGATCAAATGGTGGGAATGAATGGTGTCACTATCTTGATGTGAATCGACATACTGCTTAATGCGCTCGGCGATGCGTTCTAACGTCCTAGTTTGACCACATCTAACCAACACCAAAAACTCATCTTCCGCCCATCTTGCCGCCACATCGTACTCCCGAATCGCTCGTTGCAAGCCTCGAGCCACCAACTGCAAAGCATTTTGGTATTGATGACTCTCTTCTTCGGAGTCAGATTGCACCTTAATTCCAGCGTCAATCCACAACAAACCAAACTGATACTGTTCACGAGAAGAGCGCGCTAACTCAGCCCTGAGTTCTTTTTCCAGACCTCTACGGTTATGTATCTGGGTCAAAACATCAAATGTTGACAGCTCATCCAGTATCGCCGTTCTAGACGCAACCAGATTATCTAATCCCTTGCGACTATTTTGTAACTCATGCTCAAGCACATCAAAGCACTGTTCAAGATTAAGTGAAGCGCCATCTTGGCCAGTCGAGTTGTCTTGCACAAGTCGATAAATGCGCTGATTCCAATATTCTCGAGGGACTAACCAGTGCTTGACTAGCCAACCAAAGAGAAGAATTGCGACGATTAAGGTTACAGCAAGCAGTGGGAAATAGAGTTGGGTATTCACCCATGTCGGCACTATCGCATCAATACTGACAAAGGTCACTTCATACCACCCTAGAGACTCGATGTAATAAATCGCAACAGCGGCTCGCCCACCACCTTGGTTAACCATCAGCACTTGTGCTTCTTGACCTTCCTTCTGCAACTTCATCAGTTTTTCGAGCGCTTGATAATCTTTATCATTGCTAATTACACTGCTGAGCAGGGGTTTCCTTGAACGGCTATCACGCAGTGGGTATTGAACAGAATCGACGCTTAGGACCAGTTGGATCCTCATCTGTTCATCAATAAAGTAGGTTTCTATCCCTGTGGGTTGTGAGTTATGAAACGGCTCGATCAGTTCCGTGAAATCGATACCAGTGCCGAGAATACCTAAAAACAGACCGTTCTTTTCTATGGTCTGATTAATCCAGATCTTGGTTAATCCCAGATGTACATCATGAGCGATATTGACGGAGAGATCGATTCCGCTCGACTTCTGCTCGAAAAACCATTTATCGGTAATCGCATCTGGATCCAGATAGTGGCGAAAGAAAGTTCCTTGGCGGATGCTATTTACATCGTTGTAGTGATAAGACAGGTTCTGATCTAAGGCGACGAAGAAATTTTTGGACGCCAGCCGCCAACGAAATTGTTCAAGTGTATCTTCTGCAACGGCTAGGTAGACTGAATCTTCGCTGTTTTGCGCCCATGAAGTGATATTGGGGTGAGTAGCCAACTGTTTTACGATCTCGGACTGAGCCGTTATAGGCTTTAACACTTCGGCGTCATGTTTGGCAGAGACTTGAGCAAACTCCCATAGCAATCCCTCAATCACGCTATCTAGCACTCGTTTTGAGATACTAAAAGCGGCTATCACCAAAACCAAGCTACCTGCGATAATGATACTTAGAAGCCTTAATCTCTGTCTCATGGCACCCTTCCCGTTATTCTTCTAAATCAATAGAAGCTAGAGATAATAATGTCAAAAGACAGACTGAGAATCACAATATATTAACAACCAATAGGTGAATAATTGTATATTGATCTCATAAATATGAAAACAGACAAGCGTTCGTCTAAAAGAAAAGGCAGCCATTATCGGCTGCCTTTCGTATTCTATACCCTACTTGCTTTTTGCAGGTTTCTTGCGCTTATCAGTAATTTCCCACTTACCGTCCACATAAAGTGCAGTGTAGCCGGTAGGCTTACCGTCGACTTCAGTGCGGACATAGTTCTCTTTTGACTTACGACTAAAACGAACCACCATTGGTAAACCATCAGGATCTTTTTCTGGAGCTTCCGTTAAGTAATGGAACTTGGCTGAAAGACGATCTTTAAAACGCACCAGTTCTTCCACTAGAGGTGCACGTGTTTCACGTGATTTAGGGAAGGTACTCGCCGCAAGGAACAAACCTGACGCACCATCGCGAAGTACGAAGTAAGCATCTGAGTTCTCACATGGCAGTTCTGGCAAATGAACAGGGTCCTCTTTCGGTGGCGCGACTTCTCCGTTTTTCAGGATCTTACGTGTGTTCTTACACTCTTCACTCGTACAATCCATGTACTTGCCGAATCGACCGTTCTTGAGCACCATATTGCTGCCACACTTGTCACACTCGACAACAGGGCCATCGTACCCTTTCACTTTGAACTCACCATGCTCAACAACGTAACCATCACAATTTGGGTTGTTACCACAAACGTGCATTTTACGTTTATCGTCAATCAGATACGCATCCATCGCGGTTTCGCAAATCGGACAACGTTTCTTAGCTCGTAGAGCCGCTGTTTCAACGTCCTCTTCGAGAACATTGATAATGCCGTCTTCGTCACCCAAGTTGATCGTTGTCTTACAACGCTCTTTAGGCGGTAGTGCATAGCCAGAACAACCAAGGAACACGCCGGTAGATGCAGTACGAATACCCATAGGACGCGAACATGTCGGACATTCGATATCTGTGTATACGATGTGGTTAGGCTTCATGCCGCCTTGATCTTCATCCTGCTCAGCTTTTTCAAGATCGCTCGTGAAGTCATTAAAGAAGTCGTCAAGTACGCCTTTCCAATTCGCTTCACCTTCAGCGATTTGGTCAAGCTTCTCTTCCATACGAGACGTGAACTCATAGTTCATCAGGTCATCAAAACTACCATCTAGACGGTCTGTAACGATCTCACCCATCTTCTCTGCATAGAAACGACGTTGTTCAACCTTAACGTAACCACGATCCTGAATCGTAGAGATGATTGATGCATAGGTCGATGGACGACCAATACCACGTTTCTCAAGCTCTTTTACCAAAGCAGCTTCTGTAAAACGCGCTGGCGGCTTAGTAAAGTGTCGCTTAGGATCAAGATTGACCAATTCGATACTGTCGCCAACTTGAACCGCAGGTAGGATCTGGTCTTCGTTCTTGCCAAGTGGACGTTGAACACGAGTCCAGCCATCAAACTTAAGAATACGACCTTTAGCTTTGAGGGTGTACTCCTCAGCTTTTACACTTACCGTGGTGGAGTCGTACTGAGCTGGGGTCATTTGACAGGCAACAAACTGGTTCCAAATCAATGAATATAGCTTGTGCGCATCGGCTTCCATTGCTTGAAGATCTTCTGACTTCACAGAGACATCGGATGGACGAATCGCCTCGTGCGCTTCTTGAGCACCTTGCTTACTGCCATAGACATTTGGCTTCGCAGGAAGGTATGCCTCACCAAACTCATTACCGATATAACCACGCACAGTCTCAACCGCTTCCGCACTCAGGTTTGTAGAGTCGGTACGCATATAAGTGATGTAACCCGCTTCGTAAAGACGCTGAGCGAGCATCATGGTTTTCTTAACACCGTAACCTAGGCGCGTACTGGCAGCCTGTTGCAGCGTAGATGTAATAAATGGTGCGGATGGTTTGCTTGATGTAGGTCGATCTTCACGCTTACACACTTCGTAGCGCGCTTTTTCAAGCACAGCAATAGCCGCTTTAGTTTCGGCTTCGTTAACCGGTTTAAACGCAACACCATCTTTCTGCGCGACTTGCAGGCGGAAGTCTGTTTTGTCTTGCGTTTTAGTATCAGCATGGATATCCCAAAACTCTTCTGGAATAAACGCTTTGATTTCACGCTCACGTTCAACCAATAGCTTTACTGCAACGGACTGAACACGGCCAGCAGACAAACCACGTGCGACTTTCTTCCACAGCAGTGGCGAGACCATAAAGCCCACCACACGGTCCATGAAACGACGTGCTTGTTGCGCATTAACGCCATCCATGCTCAACTCGCCCGGCTTTTCGAACGCTTGTTGGATAGCATTTTTAGTAATTTCGTTGAATACAACGCGTTTGTATCGCTCTTCATCGCCACCGATAATCTCACGAAGGTGCCAAGCGATAGCCTCTCCCTCGCGGTCTAAATCGGTTGCTAGGTAAACGCAATCTGCGTCTTTGGCTAACTTCTGTAATTCTGCAACGACTTTTTCTTTGCCCGGCAGAATTTGATAGTTCGCTTCCCAGCCATGGTATGGGTCAATGCCCATTTTTTTAATCAGTGACTTACGATCTTTTTCTTTCTTGATGCGCGCTTTTTCTTCAGCACTTAAGCCTGTGGTTGATACGGCCGCAGCTTTTTGGCCCGTGCTTTGACCAGCAGTCGGTAGATCACGTACGTGACCTACACTGGACTTTACAATAAAGTCCTTACCTAAATACTTATTGATGGTCTTCGCCTTAGCAGGCGACTCCACAATAACCAGTGACTTACCCATAATTGACTCAAGTGTCCTTTATCAAGTGCGATACATATCGCACGACATACTTAATACTTTGCTTCTTTTTTTACTATTGAGCGAGATTGCAAGAAGATCAATATCTTTTTTTAATTTCTACATTGACTGCTCGACAATGCAGCGATGTCTTAAAAATGGTAAGCATTACCAAACGACAAAATAATGCGCGATTGATTCGGGCAACTTATGAAAACGCCACATACTAAACGGCATAAGATCTACGATGCCAACTTTAGATAAGGTTTTTTGCCACCAGTCACAAAATCCACAAGCTTCAGCGCTTCAGTGTCCGCAGTGCGATTGATCTATCGCAATTGATTTTATCGTCATTATTCATACAATTTTCAGCAAACCTCTTCAATTAGAAGAAATCATCTACAAAGGTATCCCCCAATGAGCGAAAAAAAAGTCGTTTCACAACTTGAGCTTCTCATGATTGCTAATCACATCATCCAAGAACACGATGATTACATTGATGGCATGCGAGCCGACAGCGTTGAAGAAAAATACGACGTCTTAGTGTTCAAAGGAAATTATTTTCTTGATGACAATGGATTACCAACAACGAAGACAACGGCTGTTTTTAATATGTTTAAGTACTTAACACATCACTTGTCGAAAGAGTTTACTTTAGAGAAGTAGCGAGAAGCGAGAAGCGAGAAGCGAGAAGCGAGAAGCGAGAAGCGAGAAAATCTTGCAAGGGTTGACAGAGCATGCCAACCCTTTCTTTTAAATTCAGACAATTAAGTTTTAATATCAGCCAGTACTACCTACAACTTTCGACTCAATCACCACAGCACCTCTCGAAGGACGAAGTCCGAACTCACAGCGAAGCGTTCTAGATTCTCGAAGGACGCAGTCCGTTCCAGCTCTCTGCAAGCAAAGCGCTCTACGAACTTAACCCTTCCAACTTGTCAAAGTAATCAGGGAAAGTTTTTGACGTACACTTTGGATCGTTAATGGTTACTGGTGTATCGCTGAGTGCAACAAGGGAGAAACACATTGCCATACGGTGATCATCGTAAGTATCGATCGCAGCGTGGATAAGTTGCTCCGGAGGTGTCACAATCAGGTAATCTTCACCCTCTTCCACTTCAGCACCGACTTTACGTAACTCAGTCGCCATCGCGGCCAAACGATCGGTTTCCTTAACGCGCCAGTTATACACATTGCGAATCGCGGTGGTACCTTTGGCAAATAGTGCAGTGGTTGCGATAGTCATTGCCGCATCAGGAATATGGTTGAAATCCATATCGACCGCTTTAAGCTCACCCACGCGGGAGATAACGTAGTCATCACCCCACTCAATCTCAGCACCCATTTTTTCGAGAGCATCGGCAAACTGAATATCACCTTGAATACTCGTCTTACCAATACCTGTCACTTTAATCTCGCCGCCTTTGATCGCAGCCGCCGCTAGGAAGTAAGATGCCGATGACGCGTCACCTTCAACTAAGAAATCCCCCGGTGCAACATAGTGTTGACCATGACGGATAACAAACTCTTGGTAGTCGTTATTTTCTACTTCAACGCCAAACTGAGCCATGATGTGCAACGTGATATCGATGTATGGTTTTGATACCAATTCACCAACGATTTTGATCGTTACATCACCCTGAGCAAGTGGTGCCGACATTAAGAAAGCAGTTAAGAACTGACTTGAAATCGAGCCATCAATCTCGACCATTCCGCCTTTCAGACCAGTGCCGAAGATTTTGAGTGGTGGGTAGTTTTCGTTTTCTAGGTACTCAATTTTAGCCCCCGCTTGACGCAATGCATCAACCAAGTGACCAATAGGACGCTCCTTCATACGAGGTTCACCCGTCAAGATGAACTCTCCCTCACCTAAACACAATGCGGCAGCAAGGGGACGCATCGCTGTACCTGCGTTGCCTAAAAACAGTTCTAGTGCTTGTGTCGCTTGAAAAGGCTTACCTAAACCTTCGACTTCACACACAGTTTTGTCATCAGATAGACGGTAAGACACGCCTAACTTGCTCAGTGCATTCAGCATATGACGAATATCGTCGCTATCGAGCAAATTCGTTAATCGTGTTGTACCACTTGCTAAGGCTGCGAGAAGTAACGCACGATTTGAAACACTTTTTGAACCCGGTAAGTTGACCTCACCATTGACTTTATTGATAGGTTGTAACGTAAGGCTTTCCATTTAAATTGATGTTCCTTGCTCAGCCCGTCTTCCTAAACGAGATGATGAAAAATTCTTCGTACTTGCAGCCTATCTAAAAAGCCTTAGTAAAACCAGAGCAAAGTCACAATTAAACTGAATAAATATGTCGTCGGGACTTTGGTGCCTATTATGAACATCAATACTCTTTATCGACCCTAACGCCATCATCAAAATATAGAATGCGAACTTTATCGCCCTTTTCAAACAGCATACGGCTGTCTATGTCCTGAATTACATCGATTAACTTCCCCTGCTCGGTTTCAATCAACAACTCCACCAACCACGGCACCAAGCAGTGTTTCCCATCCTGAACCTTGTGATTTGACGATCTCTTGCTGGGTGATATATCGCACCGTATCAACTTGACCAAACACCACTTCGTTGACTGGCCGAGCGGTATTTCTTTGGTAAGCTGCATTGGCAATCAAGGGAAAAACCAATATGATCCATAACAACTTCTTCATTCTTGTTTCCTCTATTTATTCATGGCGATATATCTGACTGAACTTAACTGTGATGAACTCTGGTTCCCCTCGCCTTTGGAAGCACTGGCCGATCCAAATGGCCTGCTCGCTTTTGGCGGCGATCTACAACCAGACAGATTACTTTTGGCCTACCAAAATGGCATTTTCCCATGGTACGGCCCTGGAGAACCGATTCTCTGGTGGAGCCCTTCGCCAAGAGCAGTCTTTAATCCTAAGACATTTGAACCAGCAAAAAGTCTCAAAAAATTTCAGCGAAAGCATCAGTATAAAGTCAGTATTAATCAAGCAACAGAACGTGTCATCGACTTGTGTGCCTCGACTCGTCATGAGGATGAAACTTGGCTTAATGAAGATATGCGGGATGCCTATAAACAACTGGCGAAATCGGGTCACTGTCATTCCGTCGAGGTTTGGCATCAGGAAGAGTTGATAGGTGGACTTTATGGTCTTTCAATCGGTAAACTATTTTGTGGTGAGTCGATGTTTAGTTTAAAAACCAACGCATCTAAGATTGCCTTATGGTATTTATGCGACCACTTTCAAAAACATGCAGGGGAACTGATTGACTGCCAAGTCATGAATGCCCACCTAAAATCACTTGGCGCTATTGAGTTGCAGCGTGAAGATTTCATGCAAAGACTGCTATCATTTAAGAACCAACCTGTTATTGAAGGTTGTTTTAACAACCAGTGGCTCACTTGTGAAATATGAGGAGATAAATGAGTTCTGATCTGCAACAAATCCGCATTGGATTGACTGACAGTCATCCTTGCAGCTATTTAGCCGATCGTCAGGAACGCGTTGCTGTCGCACTTGATCCTGCCATGCATTGCGGCTCTAGCTATGAGGTACTGTTAGCTAACGGCTTTAGACGTAGTGGTGATACGATCTATAAACCCCATTGTGATCAGTGCCAATCCTGCCAAGCGCTACGCCTGTCTATTCCAGATTTTGAACCATCACGCAATCAAAAGCGCCTATTAAAAAAAGCGGCTCAATATCAATGGCAATTGAAAGAGAGGATGGACGATAACTGGTTTGATTTATATGCCCGTTATATTGAGTCTCGCCATAAAAGTGGCTCAATGTACCCTCCTAAAAAAGAGGAGTTTGCTCAGTTTTCGAAATGCAATTGGTTAAACACTCAGTTTCTCCATATTTACCAAGAGCAACAACTTGTCGCTATCGCTGTGACAGATATCTTGTCGAATAGCGCCAGTGCGTTTTACACCTTTTTTGAACCTGAACACTCATTATCCTTAGGTACCTTAGCGGTATTATTCCAAGCTGAATACTGTATTGAGCAAGGTAAGCAGTGGCTCTATTTGGGCTATCAAATTGATGAATGTCCGGCGATGAACTATAAAGTCCGTTTTCAGCGTCATCAAAGGCTAGTAAATCAGCGTTGGCAAGGGTAGAATACGCCCCAACTTTACATAATTCATTTTGATCGGCATTGTGCGCCGGTTGGAATTGTCCATTTTGAAAAGAGGATTAAATGGCTAAAGAAGACGTAATTGAGATGCAAGGCACTGTCCTTGATACTCTTCCAAACACAATGTTCCGTGTTGAGCTAGAAAACGGCCACGTAGTTACTGCTCACATCTCTGGTAAAATGCGTAAGAACTACATCCGTATTCTTACTGGTGACAAAGTAACTGTAGAGATGACTCCATACGATCTATCTAAAGGTCGCATCGTCTTCCGTGCTCGTTAATCTCAGATTATCGAATACACACAAAAAACGGAGCTAGCGCTCCGTTTTTTGTATCTGCTACGCTACTTACCTAGCGCTTCTTTATAGTGCTGACGACAGACAGAAACATATTTATCATTGCCACCAATCGCAACCTGATCGCCTTCCGCAATCGCAACACCATTTTCATCGGTACGGATGACCATGTTAGCTTTGCGGCCACAGTGACAAATCGTTTTTAGTTCTACAAGCTTGTCTGCCCAAGACAGCAAGTATTTGCTCCCCTCAAACAGCTCACCTAAGAAATCGGTTCTCAATCCGTAGCACAACACTGGAATATGAAGTTTATCAACCACTTCGGTCAATTGGTAAACTTGCTCTTTGCTCAGGAACTGACACTCATCGACCAAGATGCAGTGACGCTTCTCGACTTCATTAAGGCTAGAAATTTCCTGATAGAGATTGGTTGCAGAGTTGTACAGATGCGCATCCGACTGTAAACCAATACGTGAACTGACTTTACCGACACCGTAACGATTGTCTAACGCAGCGGTAAAAATAACTGGTGTCATTCCTCGCTCTTGGTAGTTAAACGCAGATTGAAGAAGAGTGGTTGATTTACCCGCATTCATTGCAGAGTAGTAGAAGTACATCTGAGCCACTGTTTTTACCCATCAAAATAATCAAAAAAATAAACAAAAGGGCTGAATAAACAGCCCTTAGAAAATTGCTATACCAATGCGATCGACTTAACGCTCACCCACAGATTTAAAACTGAACAAGGCATCAATCGCATCGAGATCTATCACTTACGACGCCAAGTGGTGCCCTCTGGACCATCTTCTAGCACGATACCCATCTCGTTTAGCTTGTCTCGAGCCATATCTGCATTCGCCCAATCTTTTGAAGCACGGCTATCGTTACGTAGCTTAATCAGCGCTTCAATCTCTGCCAC
The DNA here is from genome assembly GCF_036533795.1 of Vibrio sp. M250220. Lineage (NCBI taxonomy): Bacteria > Pseudomonadati > Pseudomonadota > Gammaproteobacteria > Vibrionales > Vibrionaceae > Vibrio > Vibrio sp. M250220. The sequence continues at coordinate 39,940 of NZ_JATABI010000021.1, forward strand.
TTCATCATCGCTGCCAGCGTCACCCTTAAGGAACGCTTCAGGATCTTGGTGTAAGATACCAATCACATCCGCGAGTTCGCGCATCAATGAGCCTAAAGCACTTGCCGCCGATAAGTTTTCAGTTTTAAGACGGTTGATCTCACGCGCCATATCAAACAGCACTGAGTAAGCTTCTGGTGTATTGAAGTCGTCATTCATTACTTCTGCAAAGCGAGTAACATACTCCTCTCCACCAGCGGCTGGCGTTGCCAGATCCAATCCACGCAGAGCCGTGTATAAACGCTCAAGAGACGCACGAGCTTGATTGAGGTTCTCTTCGCTGTAGTTCAGTTGACTGCGGTAGTGACCTGACATTAGGAAATAACGAACAGTCTCAGCGTCGTAATGTTCAAGGACATCACGGATGGTGAAGAAGTTTCCTAGCGACTTAGACATTTTCTCTTTGTCTACCATCACCATGCCGCTATGCATCCAAGTATTTACGTACTGAGTGCCATGAGCACAGCATGATTGAGCAATTTCATTTTCGTGGTGAGGGAACTGCAAATCAGAACCGCCGCCGTGAATATCAAAATGGTTGCCCAAAATTGATGAGTTCATCGCCGAACATTCAATATGCCAACCTGGACGACCAGGGCCCCAAGGTGATTCCCAAGTTGGTTCACCCGGTTTCGACATTTTCCACAACACAAAGTCAAGCGGACTGCGTTTTGCGCTTTCTACATCAACACGTGCGCCCGCTTGAAGTTGGTCAAGATCTTGCTTTGATAGCTTACCGTATTCATCGAACTTCTTAACTTCGAACATAACGTCGCCGTTGCTGGCTACATAAGCAAAACCACGCTCGATAAGTTTTTCAACCAGTTCAATGATTTCTGCAATAAATTCTGTCGCACGCGGCTCAACATCAGGACGCTTCATGTTCAATGCATCAAAATCAGCGTGCATTTCACCAATCAGACGTTCCGTTAATGAATCACAGCTTTCACCGTTTTCGTTGGCACGTTTGATAATTTTGTCATCAATGTCGGTAATATTGCGAACAAACGTTAGGTCATAACCTAGGTAACGCAGGTAACGAGAGACAACATCAAAAGAAACAAAGGTACGACCGTGGCCAATATGACAGAGATCATAGATGGTTACTCCACAGACATACATGCCGATTTTACCGGCATTGATTGGTTTGAATTCCTCTTTCTGTCTTGTGAGTGTGTTGTATATCTTTAACATGATCTCTTTCTAATATTTCCAGTGAATCAAAATAGTGAGCCAGTATATCAAGTCATGCACTAATAGGTAATCCCTCAAACGGTTAAAAAGCCATCATTAGCAATGCTACTCAGCTCTCAACCTGCGCTTTTCACGTATTAATGTCGCAAAAGTTACGCTAGAATCTTTGCTTCAAGTCAAAAACGTATGTAAAGGACAAAATCATGATCACCCTTCACACAAATTTTGGTGACATCAAAATTCAACTAAATGAAGAAAAAGCACCAGAAACTAGCGCAAACTTCCTACAGTACTGCCGTGATGGTTTTTACGACAACACACTGTTCCACCGTGTTATCGATGGTTTCATGATTCAAGGTGGCGGTATGGAGTCTGGTCTTCGTGAAAAACCGACTCGTGATCCAATCAAAAACGAAGCAAATAACGGTCTGAGCAACAAAGTAGGTACCATTGCGATGGCACGTACTATGGAACCGCATTCGGCAAGCTCTCAGTTCTTCATCAACGTTAACAACAACACTTTCCTAGATTTCCGTAGCGAAAGCCTAGATGGCTGGGGTTACTGTGTATTCGGAGAAGTGGTTGAAGGCATGGACATCGTTGACAAGATTAAAGGTGTAAGTACCGGTTCTATGGGCATGCACCAAGACGTGCCGCTTGAAGAAGTGTTCATCACTAGCACAACAATCGAAGAATAATCCGATTCAAGAGAGCGCCCTGCGCTCTCTTCTTTAATCTACTATGACCACACTATTTATTTCTGATCTACACCTATCCCCGACGACACCTGAAACGACGTCATGCTTTATCCGTTTTATGCGCGAGGAAGCAATCCACGCCGATGCACTTTATGTTCTGGGTGACTTATTTGAATTCTGGATTGGTGATGATGACCGCTCCGAATTTGCCTCAAGCATACGGGACGAATTTAAGAGACTCACTGACCACGGCGTTGCTTGCTTTTTTACTCAGGGTAATCGCGATTTTCTCGTTGGTCGCCGATTTGCTAAGCAGACGGGAGTTACGCTCCTTGGCGATGAAACCGTGATAGACCTTTATGGTACCAAGGCCGTCGTACTCCACGGTGATACCCTGTGTACCGATGACGTTAAATACCTCGAATTTCGTGCCAAAGTACACCAACCTTGGCTGCAATGGATTTTCAATCGCATTCCAATGTTCATAAAAAAGAAGATTGTGTCTAAAGTTCAGTCTGACATCAAAGATGACAAGAAAACCAAATCTCTAGACATCATGGATGTGACACAAGGCGAAGTAGAGAAAGTGATGACCGAATGCAATGTAGAACTTATGATCCATGGTCATACACACCGGCCGAATGTTCACACTTTTGAACAAGGTAATCGCGTCTATACTAGAATAGTGTTGGGTGACTGGTACACTCACGGTTCAGTATTGGTCTACAACAAAAATAATTTCGACCTACAACAAAGACCTTTTTCTGGTTAAGTGACTGAAATTGTGCACAATATGCCATACCATTTCCGGTGATTTTGAGCCAATAAATTTAGACAAGAAGCGCGGTAACTACCTTGAAACACTCGTATATAGCAAGACAACCCATTCTCAATAAAGATAAACACACGGTTGGATATGAGCTCCTGTTTAGGGATGGTCCCAAAAACACGTTTCCAGATATTGATCCTGAGCAAGCGACAAGCCGCCTGCTGTCAGATCACTTCCTTTCTACTCACTATGAAACGTTGGGAGACAAGTTAGGCTTTGTCAATTTCCCTTACCAAAGCCTGATTAATAAGGTGCCGACCCTTTTCCCATCAGACAGTCTCGTCGTTGAAATCTTAGAAAACTGTGCCCCCACTAAAGAGTTATTGCAGGCTGTTAAAGAGATGTCAGCCCTTGGCTATAAGATGGCACTCGATGATTTTGTGCCAACCAGAGAATGGAAACCATTTTTACCTTACATTTCCCTGATCAAATTCGATATCCGCCAAGTTTCTATCGAAAAAGCTCGTATTTTTATACTCAGACTTGCAGGTTCCAATATTGAGTTTCTCGCAGAAAAAGTGGAAACCTATGAAGAGTTCGAACAAGCTAAATCCGCTGGATTTGACTATTTTCAGGGTTACTTTTTCAGCAAACCCGAAATGATCAGCCGTAAATCGCTTGAACCGTCCTTCATGACAGTGGTTCAGTTACTGACCGAAGTGTCTAAACCGGATATGGATTACACGGCAATTGAAGCACTCATCACCAAAGATCTGACGCTGTCCTATAAGTTACTGGCCTTTGTTAATTCCTCTTCTATCGTTTGCTCAAAAATCCAATCTTTCAAGCAAGCGCTGGTGTATCTAGGGGAAGAGAAACTGCGTAAGTTTATTTCTCTCGTCGCGCTTGCCTCTACGCAAAATAGCAAACCAGATTACTTGTATGGCTTGTCCATTCAAAGAGCGCGATACTGTGAGCTGCTGGCCTCTAATCTTGACGCAAAACTCGAACCAGGACATGCATTCTTAACCGGCATGTTTTCGCTATTGGACAGTTTACTAGATCGCCCACTGGCACAAATTCTTGAAGAAATCTCAATCGACCAAACGATAAAACTCGCAATTATTGCCAACGAAGGCATACTTGGCGACATTCTCACCCTGACCAAAGCGTACGAACACGCTGAGTGGGACGAAGTCCATCAGCGATGTGAGAACATTGGCTTAGATCATGACATTCTAAGCGAGTGTTACGACTCATCGGTGAAATGGACGGCTGATCTTCTATCGGTTAAAACGAATTAATTGGAGTCTTTATGAGTTCGTGTCCTTGTGGCAGTTCACAAGATTACACCGTCTGTTGTGAACCTATCCATAACAACCATGCACTAGCCAAAACCCCCGAACAATTGATGCGTTCGCGCTACTCAGCACACGTAAAAGGCTTAGTAGACTATGTGGTAAACACATATCACCCGAGTTGCAACGCTTCGCAGCAGCGTGACGAGATAGCTGAGTCAATTAACAGTGATTGGTGTGGCTTAGACGTTGTCGGCACGGAGTCAGGCAAGGATGACAACGAAGGTTTTGTCACATTCAAAGCCTTTTTCAATCAAGATGGCCAGCAGTACTGTTTAGAAGAACGCTCAAGATTCGTTCGAGAAGGCGGCCTTTGGTTCTATATCGACGGCACGTTCCCCGAAGAACAAAAGCCTGTCGATGTTCGATTGAGCCAAACCATTAGCCAGTTGAAAATCGGTCGTAACGACCCCTGTATTTGTGGTAGCGGCAAAAAATTCAAAAAGTGCTGCGGTTAACGGTTTAACCACCGATAAAAAAGCAGGCATGGTGCCTGCTTTTTTGGTTTATTGAAGCGTTAGTCATTCAAATTAGGATTAACGCGGACAATATCCTCTTGCCCTTGTTGGAATTGCTTCTTCAGTTCCGCTTTAGACTTAAAGCTAATCTCTCCACCTTTGGCAACCGTCATGTGCTGAGCTTCAGAATTGTGTTTAGATTGATACAACATCACAGCCTGCATACAAGAATCTCGCTGCTGTTGAGAAAGTGGGGTACCCTCAGGCCACTTACCTGTTTCTACAGCAAAAAGTAGACGCTCATATGCCTCTGGTGTGATGGCGTTAATTAACTGCTCTGCGTCCATGGTATATCCTATAATCAATCAAGATAGACGAACATTAACTGGCTGGGAGCTTGAGTCAAGGCAACTGCTAATAATAAGCGTAACGGATCACAAGCAATAATAATATGAAACTAACGAATGTCCTCACTTTACTGAGCGCAAGTATTGCGCTCACTGGTTGTTTTGAAGGAAACAAGAATACTGAACAACTTTGTAATGATAATCCAGGGCTTCAATGCCAACGACTTAATGTCGGAGACGGTCAGTGTCGAGTGCCACGGACTGATCTAATATGGCATCGCTTCGAAGTGCTGAAAAACCCGAACGACGATAACTACATCAAAGAGTACGCACTACTTTCAACCTACAAGAAGTGCCTCGAACTTGCTTCTCAAATTCAACCCATTGATCAGTCAGGACTCAAACAACGTCGCTTTGATGCATTAATTAACTCAGGCCAAGACTTAGAGGCCATTGTCTCCCGACTAGAAAAATCCAATGCCCCTCAATCTCTCTATTTTTTATGGAGTCAAACCGGCAGTGACCCTGCCCGTCGAGCGTTTTTGCAGTTAGAAGGGACACCGTCTCTCGAAACGGCTGAGATGCAGTATGCTTTGGCAACATTCTATACCAGCAGAGATCAAGCTAAAACTCGACAACTTCTCGTTCATGCACTAGAACTCACTAAGCGCGGCAAAGTTAACACTGAAATATTCAAATCCTTGGCGAGCACCACCTATCGACTCGGCAATAAAGAAGAGGCTTATATTTGGACTATGGTAGCGCAACGCTTCAACGTACCAATTGCTTCGGAAAGTGAGCTGCAATTGCTATACGGTTTTGATAGCAGTACTTATAGCCAGTTAGATGATATTGCAGAGAAGATAGAGGAGATGGTGAACAACGGGACATTTAACGCGTCAATCGTCCCTAGGTTTAAGTAGCCATAAACCATTCATTGAAAGGATAAAACAAATAGCGGTGATTAAATCACCGCTATTTTTATGAATTGTTGAAAATTAACGACACAGAGTTCACACAGAATCTCTCACCTGTCGTCTTGGGTCCATCAGGAAAAACGTGACCCAGATGGCTATCACACGCTGCACATCTAATCTCAATTCTCACCATTCCGTGACTGAGATCTTCTAAATAGCGAATCGCCTCACTATTGATAGGGGCATCAAAACTAGGCCAACCACACCCCGAATCGTACTTGTTGTCTGAGGTGAATAGTGGTGCTTGGCAGCACGTACAAGAGTAAACTCCGGTTTGTTTGTTATGCAGTAGCTTACCGGAAAACGGTGCTTCTGTACCTTGCTCCCTACAGATACGATATTGCTCATCAGACAACATCTCACGCCAGTATTCATCAGGCTTCACAACCTTTTCTACCTTATGTTTCACGGGCTTAAATCTCCACATTCTCATTTTTTATTCTGACTTTTTTCGCGAAAAACTTGCGAATAATAACCTTTGTAGCACATACTTTGAGACCATGACAGGATGGTTAAACTTTCAGCACAGCTGTCAACATCTGAACTATTTTACGTCAACTGGTTAGGGAAAAAACCAGTAATCCGTTCAAAACATGACCATTTGCGACTAATTGTGAAAAAAAGCGACGCTTTTTTTTGACTTTAAACAAGTTAAGTCCGATTATCTGTTGCAGATTTTGACTGGATTCTGTAATTTTACTACCAGTTATCTTTAATCAGAAATTAAGTTGTGGAGCAACTATAATGACTATCAAAGTAGGTATTAACGGTTTTGGCCGTATCGGTCGTTTCGTATTCCGTGCAGCACAAGAGCGCGCAGACATCGAAGTAGTAGGTATCAACGACCTTATCGATGTAGATTACATGGCATACATGCTTAAGTACGACTCAACTCACGGCCGTTTCAACGGTACTGTTGAAGTTGAAGGTGGTAACCTAGTCGTTAACGGTAAAACTGTACGTGTTACTGCAGAGCGCAACCCAGAAGACCTAAAATGGGACGAAATCGGTGTTGACGTAGTAGCTGAAGCAACGGGTCTTTTCCTAACAGACGAGACTGCACGTAAGCACATCACTGCTGGTGCGAAGAAAGTTGTTCTAACTGGCCCTTCTAAAGACGCTACTCCAATGTTCGTAATGGGCGTTAACCACGCTACTTACGCTGGTCAAGACATCGTTTCTAACGCTTCTTGTACTACTAACTGTCTAGCGCCTGTTGCTAAAGTTCTTAACGACAAGTTCGGTATCGTATCTGGTCTTATGACTACAGTTCACGCTACTACAGCAACTCAAAAAACTGTAGACGGTCCTTCTGCTAAAGACTGGCGCGGTGGTCGTGGTGCTTCTCAGAACATCATCCCATCTTCAACTGGTGCTGCTAAAGCTGTAGGCGTTGTTCTTCCAGAACTAAACGGCAAACTAACTGGTATGGCTTTCCGCGTACCAACAGCTAACGTTTCTGTAGTTGACCTAACAGTTAACCTAGAGAAAGGCGCATCTTACGAAGCTATCTGTGCAGCAATGAAAGAAGCTTCTGAAGGCGAACTAAAAGGCGTTCTAGGCTACACTGAAGATCAAGTTGTATCTCAAGACTTCATCGGTGAAGTTCAAACTTCAGTATTCGATGCTAAAGCTGGTATCGCTCTAACTGATAACTTCGTTAAAGTTGTATCTTGGTACGACAACGAAATCGGTTACTCAAACAAAGTTCTAGACCTAATCGCTCACATCTCTAAGTAATTTTTACTTAGTCAGCGTTTAGCGAAGAATTTCGTTAAAGAAAAGGCGGCTCTTGAGTCGCCTTTTTAGTATCTGTTGGTTTGGTAATACTATCGAGATTACAGCCCATTGTTCATTGCTGCCGAGTGGACAGTTGAATGTAATTTCTCTCATCAGGGACAATAGAATGAATTTAACTCAACTACCTGCTTTAACCGTTCTTTCTGACAACGTCACTATCGTTGAAAAAGACAAGGTTAAAATCGTTCGCATTATTCATGATAAAGCCACCGCAGGCATAGCACTGCACGGCGGTCATGTCGTTTCGTTTCAACCAGTTGGTCAGCCTGAACTGATCTGGATGAGCGAAGAGGCTATTTTTGATGGTAGCGCAGCACTACGTGGCGGCATTCCTGTTTGCTGGCCTTGGTTTGGCAGAATTGCCGCTCCCGCGCACGGCTTTGCGCGCTCGTCGCAATGGCAACTGATTGAACATCGTGAAAATGAACATGGTGTTATCGTTGAGCTAGGCCTGAGCGATAGTAAAGAGACACAAGCAATCTGGCCGTATCAATTTGATGCTCGCCTGATTGTTGAAGTGACGGAAAAGCTTAAAGTCACGCTAAAAGTGACCAATACTGACGACAAATCTTGGATGTTCTCTGGCGCGTTGCACACTTACCTAAACGTTGGTGACATCGCTCAGGCTCAAACGACAGGTATGGGTTCAGAGTACATAGATAGCTTACAGGCAGGAAAACGATGCCAAGGTGGTGAGGTACTCAAACTCACCGACACCATTGATCGTGTTTACACTAAGCCAGAGCAAGAAATTCTGGTTCAAGATCCCGTTCTGAATCGCACCATCAAAGTAGAGAATCAGGGGCATAACTCAGCCGTTCTTTGGAACCCATGGGCAGAAGGCGCAACATCTATGGCTGACATGGAAGACAACGGCTACCAAACCTTCCTGTGTGTTGAGTCGACCCTTCATGCTCCATCTCTTGAGCAAGGAAAGTCGCTGCAATCTGGCGAAGGTTATGAGCTAGTGACCACCATTTCGGCAAACTAACGGCTTTTGTCGCAGGATAACGTCCTGCGACATTTTCTCTCCTCGAAATTAATTCCTGATTACCTCGTTAAAAGACCCGTCAGGTCACCGCTAGTCTACTGCCCTGCTTCCTGATAAACTTCGCCCACTCAGTATCGATTAGAGCCAGTTATGTCCTACACCTGCCCATTATGTCACCACCCTCTCTCCCTCAGCGAGCGTACCTATCGCTGCGAGAATAATCATTCTTTTGATCTCGCCAAAGAGGGGTATCTCAACTTGATGCCTGTGCAGCATAAACGCTCGAAAGATCCCGGTGACAATAAAGAGATGATGCAAGCTCGTCGACGCTTTCTCGATAAAGACCATTACCAGCCGATGAAGCAACGAGTGGCAGACTTGATTTCAGATCTGCTGATCAACAGCAAGCATCGCTTACTGGATATTGGTTGCGGGGAAGGCTACTACACAACTGCAATATCTGAGTCACTAAAGCAACAAGATGCGAACTCCGCGACTTATGGCTTAGATATTTCTAAAGTAGCGATTCGTTACGCTGCTAAGCGCTATCCAAACTGTCAGTTTTCGGTAGCTTCAAGCCATAGGCTGCCTTTTGCTGATGGCAGTTTTGATGCCGTACTCCGCATCTACGCTCCTTGTCATGCTCAAGAACTCAATCGAGTTACGACGGAAAATGGGGTTGTAATCACGGTCACACCTGCCGGTCGTCATCTCTATCAGTTGAGAGAAGAGATCTACCCCGATGTTCGCTTACATAGTGAAGAAACGGAAGCGATCGAAGGTTTCGCTCTAGAACATCAAGAGACGCTAAGCTACACGATGAAGCTGAGTGATGGGGATGGCTTCGACCTGCTGCAAATGACGCCATTTGCATGGAAAGCCGATGACGCACTTAGAGAAAAATTAAAATCGGCTACACTGTTTGAGTGTGAGGCTGACTTTATGATTCGGGTTTACCGCAAGCAATAAACCAAAATCGATAATTATTCTCATTTTCATTGAGTTCATTCACAGTCTCCATTACTATTGCCGCTCAAGTTAATGGAGGCTGCTATCATGCTTCGGTATATCGCTATTTTATTGAGTTTTATTGCCCTTACCGCCTGCTCATCTGCCGACCCTACTCACGAGTCACAAGGTGTCGTCAGTTTCTATGACTACCAACTCTATAGTCCAGACAACGAGCCCATCTCAATCAATTCTCTACCCGACGCGTTAACAAAGGCTAACGTGATACTGGTTGGTGAGTGGCATACACACAGCGCAATTCACCGCTTTCAGACCGACCTCGTCAAACAGCTGTTTCGCACTAGCCCACACCTGACGATCTCCATGGAACAGTTTGCACGCGACAAACAGTCAGTATTGGATGCATACCTTGATGGTGAAATCGGCGAGCAGACCCTGATCAAAACCGCCAATGGCTGGCCTAACTATGAGAGCGACTACCGAGCACTGGTCGAGTTCGCCAAATCGAATTCACTGGACGTCATTGCATCAAACGCTCCTAAACCTCTCGTGCGCTGTATTGGGCGTCAGGGTATCGGCTATCTAGACAAACTCTCGAATGAAGAGAGACAACATCTTGCCCGAGAGATCGAGACGGGCTCTAGCCCCTACAAAGAGAAGTTTATGGCATCTATGCATCATGGAGAACCAGAACAATCTGAGCGCCAATATGCAGCGCAAGTCACGTGGGATGAAACAATGGCAGAGTCAATCAGTGATTACTTAAAGCAGAATCCTCGTCATCAAATCATCCATATCGCAGGAAAGTTTCACACTGAACAAGGTCTAGGAATCGAAGCCTCTTTACTGCGAAGAATGCCCAGCCTTAACATCGTCGTCATCACACCGACAAGCTCGCCAACTATCGAGCCTGATAATCATCGTGATTTTCGCCTGCACGTACTGGCGCCTCCGACGCGTTACATAAAAGCAGAAAACCGCCTTGCGGCCTTCCAGCACTTAGCAACACGAAATGATCAGCTAATCTGTAAATAGGCACTGCTCTTGCTTGATAACAATGCCCCGTTACGCTTTGTTAAAAAATATTAACGACGTGATAACTGGGCACGGTTTATGCTTGGTCTTTTTTCATACAAATCTCGCATATTTTGCACAAGTTTTTCATCAAGCAGCCGATATATTGTCTGAGGATGATGTAAGGAGATCATTATGACCCCAGTAGGAATGGAGCCAGCTAAGCTGTCCCCAACCCAGCAGGTAAAACCTCAAGCCAATGCAGTTAGTGCAACCACCAACCCTGCTCCACTTAAAGTCGAGCAGAATAAAGTAACCCTTTCCGAGGAAGGTAAGGCACTTCTAACTGCACTACAGGAAATTGAGAAAGAAGGCGTACAAGCGAAAAATGAAAACAAAACTGTCGGTGACAAAGTTGAGTCGTTCGCACACGGCGCGTTAGGCATGGATCATCCAGATAAGATCAAAGAAGAGGAAGACGGTTCTTATTCTGCGGGGCAATATCTTTCCGCAGCGGCAACCGTAGGCGGAATCCTACTGGCTATCCTTTAACTTTAGCCAGTAGAGACCTTGTTATTACAAGGCATTGGCTGTTGCCAATCGATATACGGCCAACCTGCCCCGCTTATTTGCTACAGCGCTAACTCCCCTTAGGACAAAGCCCACCTGCAAGTAGGCTAGTTTCTTGTCGCCGTCGCGACTTATGCGCCCTCTGTCTATTCTTGATCTAGCTGGGTTTGCTTGACCATGTGCAAATGAACGTCTTGCTGTGGGAATGGAATAGAAATGCCTTCTTTGTCAAAACGCAGTTTGACTTCTTTAGTGACATCCCAATAAACATCCCAGTAATCGTCTGTTTTGACCCATGGACGAACAATAAAGTCCACGGAAGAGGTATTCAGGCAATGGACTCGAATATTCGGTTCTGGAGTACGTAAAACTGAAGGATGAGAAGTAACAATTTCAGTTAACACTCGCTCAGCTTTGAGTAAATCGTCACCATAGCCAATCCCGAATACCATGTCGACACGACGCAGACGTTCATGAGTAACGTTTTTAATCACGTCTCCCCAGATTTTGCCATTCGGAATGATAATAATCTGGTTGTCAAAGGTCTTAATCGTGGTGTTCACTAAACTCATATGGCTCACCTTACCATCAACACCTCCAGCGAAAACGAAGTCACCGACATCAAATGGACGATAGATAAGCAGCATCATACCCGCCGCAAAATTCGACAGGGTATCTTGTAATGCAAAACCAATGATGACACCCGCAATACCGAAACCTGTCAGCACCGGTGTTAAGTTTAACCCGATCTGGGAAAGCGAAACCAAAATCCCTATCACCCAGACAATATTGCCTGACATGCCGACAAAAAATTCCTGCATCAGTTGTGATAATTTAAGGTTCTTTGATACGACCGTTTTACTCACCACTTTGCGCGTCAACTTCGCCACCATACTGGTCGCAAGCAACAGCAGAGCGAAAACGAACAGTTGGAACAAGTGCTGAGGTGCATTATGTGCGAGCCAATCCCAAATGTTAGTCGACCAATGAGAAATGATCGAAATTAGTACCTGCCCATCAAACAAGTCCTGAGTGATACTGCCAGTCACTTCAAACATCAAACGTTTATACTCGGACGTATCAATACCAAGTTGGTCAGCGATGGAAATCAGTGAATTTAGGCTTTCAACCGCAATCGACATACGCTGCTTAAGCACTAGCTGAGACAGCTGTAAGGACGACTTTTCAGATTCCGGACTAGCCGATAACTGTTTGCCCACAACACTGACTTGCTGATTGAAATACTCCACAGACGCTGACATAAGACGCAATCTCTTGCTCACTAAGTCGCGAAAACTTTCCGTTGCAGCTGTTTCATCCACCCCGAGCTTGGTCAACCATTCAATGTTCTGCCAGCTAGACTCAATGACGCTGTCAAAGTAGTGCTGTAATTCCTGATAATCATTGAGCAGAGCTAGGCGTTCATCATCTTTGGCACCATTGATCTTTTCATTAAGATCTTTGATTTTGCCTTCTAAATAAACACTGGCACCCTGTGAGTAGTTTTGTTGCATCTCAACTTGAGAAATCAAGGTTTGCTTTGGAAGCGAATCACGTTCAATAGCGCTGGCTAGTGTCGAGCGCAACTCTTCGTTCTTCTGGAATAATTTAAGCTGCAACGCATCCTTATCTTGCCCAGTACTGGTCAATAGAGCATCGGATAACTCTTTCAAATCTAAATTAATTTTTTCTAAGGTTTGCTCAGCTTTAGACGGTGGCTCTGCCGAGGCTCGCACGGAATAACTGGTGAATGCACTCACTACAACCATTAGTCCCAAAAGGGAACACAACCAAATTCGACTAGATAAATGCTTCATTAGTCCCTCAACCATTAAGCCTTTGTTTCTTTTATAAATAGGTCTTAAGTGTACACCACAGGCAAGTAAACACGGCCTATTAATCGTCAATACATTGCAAATAGTAAATGACAATTATCAAGGCACGATCAATTACCTCTCAAATACCATCGACGATTTACAACAACGCTCCTTGAAGGCTAAGTACGAGTTAGCCGAAACGTTAGGCAAACCCTACTCGCCCACTAATCAAGCTTATCTTGCCAGCTTAAAACAAGAGATATCGATAAACGAACAATTAGTGCACAATCATCATCAGGTCAGGCACGAATTGACCGCGACTCTAAACAACCCTGAGCGGTATCCGCTCAGTTTACTGCTGATGTCTAATCAATCCTTACCTGAAGAAGTTAAGAAGCAGATATTATGAAAAAAACACAAAGCGTTCGATTGTCTTGGTTTGTTTAACGGTGGTTGGCTATTGGTACTATTATGACTCCCAACCCAACATTTGGGGAGATGAGGCTGATGAGCCATATATCACTATTTCAGGTATCAAGCCGCCAGATGCCACCATT